>NZ_JBCOME010000006.1:0-48876 GCF_040924365.1 Ruminococcus sp. 1001136sp1_2201st1_G3_2201SCRN_220225
CTTTCCTGAGCGTCTTAGTCGTAGTTAGTCATTAGCTTGCCGGAACGTTGCGACGCGCGGCGGTGAATATACATTGTAAAATCGCGTCTGGGATAACGACCAACACATTAAATAGCAAAACAGGAGGTTCTACATGGGAAAAAGAAAAAAAGAAGAATTGCCCGATTACACAGTAGCCAATATGGATGTGGATGGTATGCCCTGGAATTCCAGAAGACCATGGCAGATATTTCCTGGCGATCCATCTAAGAGCAGAAAAGAATTTGATGTAAAAGTACCGGAACCGGGAATGGAAAATGAAGTACCGGATGATCTGAGCGCTTTTCAGAATCCGCCGATGACGAAGGAAGAAAGAAGAGGAATCATCTGGCTTTCGCTGAAGGCGTCACTGACTGTGGGACTGATCTTTGGAAGTGCGGCATTTTTGTTTATTTTATTCTGTGTATTCGTGTGGCTGAAATAAAAGAGAGATTGTCAGAGAAAAAGTTTATTCTTACTTACGTTATATTATTTCGTAATAATAGAATACTAGTGCCGAATTGAAAAGTTTCTAAAGTTTCGGCTAAAAAATAGCGGCAGACAATTAATTTTGTCTGCCGTAAAATTATGTAGATTGAGCCTGTCTTAAATATCATGAAACATGCCAATCTTATTCTTAATCTGCTGCATTTCGTTATCCGTTTCGATTACTGCCTGCGCCGAGCGGAGCAGTTCTTCACTGATCTCTGCATATCCTGGCAAGTCCTCGATTCCCTTCTTGTAGCGGAGCTGATGCTCCAATGTAGCCCAGAAGTCCATGCCGTTGGTGCGGATCTGAAGTTCTACTCTCATAGGTGTTTTCCCCTTGGAGAAGAATACAGGAATCTCCACTATCATATGATAACTACGATAACCATTTGGTTTCGGATTCTTGATATAATCCTTGATTTTAATAACTTTAATATCATCCTGTCCGGCAATCAGATTGGCCACTGTGTAAATATCGTCAATGAAAGCACAGACCACCCGGACTCCAGCCACGTCATTTAACTGTTCCTGAATATTCTCCGCTGTAAAATCATATCCCAGCTTCTGCAGTTTCCGGTAAATACTTTCTGGTTTCTTTATCCTTGTCTTAATAAAAGATATGGGATTTCGCTTATACTCTACTGAAAATTCATCATCCAGAACTTCCAGCTTGGTCTGTACCTCCCGGATGGCACATCTATACATCATCATCAGATCATTAAACTTTGCTGCATTTTTGATAAAACGCTGCGGATCTGGCGTATCCAGCCAGGGCGCTTTCTTTTCTCCTTCGTTCATGGCGAATCCTTTCATTTTTAACATACAGATTATCCTGCATGAAGAATTTTATATAGTCTTATTATATAAGAAAAACGCTGTGGAAGCAACGAATAAATCCTTAGAAATATCCAGTGAAGGATAAGAAAATATTGTTAAAAAACATATAAAATACCGCTGTCATATTTTACTGTGATTTTACTTTTAAAAGCTAGTGCATTTTACATCCAAACATTAAGATACAACTGTAATCGCGAAAGAGATAAAAAACATTAGGACCGCGAAGAAAAGGAGAATTTAAAACTATGAAAAAAGGTTTAGCAGTAGCAATGGCGGCATTATTAGGAGTAGCAACAATGGGAACAACAGCAATGGCAGCAGCTTCCGGAGATATTACAATCTGCTCCAGAGAAGACGGATCCGGTACAAGAGGTGCATTCATTGAACTGTTTGGAATTGAAGAAAAAGACGCAGATGGAAATAAAGTAGACAATACAACAGAAGCAGCAAAGATCACAAACAGCACATCCGTTATGTTAAGCACAGTAGCACAGGACGTAAATGCAATCGGATATGTATCTCTTGGTTCTCTGGATGACAGTGTAACAGCATTAAAAATCGACGGAGCAGAGGCAACAGCAGAAAACATTGAATCCGGAGATTACAAAGTAGTTCGTCCATTCAACATTGCAACAAAGGATGATGTAAGCGAAGCGGCACAGGATTTCATTACATACATCATGAGTGCAGATGGACAGAAGATTATTGAAGACAACGGATACATCTCAGTAGGCGACAAACCTGCATACGAAGCAGCTGCTGTAGAAGGAAAAGTTGTAGTAGCTGGTTCCTCTTCTGTAACACCTGTTATGGAAAAACTTGCTGAAGGCTATAAAACAGTAAATGACAAAGTTGAAATTGAGGTTCAGCAGAGCGATTCCACAACCGGTATGACATCTGCAATCGACGGACTTTGCGACATCGGTATGGCTTCCCGTGATTTAAAAGACAGCGAGACTGAGGCTGGTCTTACCGCAACTGTTATCGCAAAAGATGGTATCGCTGTAATCGTAAACAACGACAGTGGTGTTGAGGAACTTACCAGCGAGCAGGTAAAAGATGTTTACACAGGCAACATCACGACCTGGGAAGACCTTACAAAATAATAAGAAATAAAGTTACTGTTCACAAAAAACATCTTGCGGAATGCTATCAGTGAAGAGTAAAGAAATAAAGTACCTTTACAGTTACGAAACAAGAAACAGAAATAAGGAATCCTGCAAAGCCCGCAAAAAACTTTGCAGGATCCAAATTTTCCGAATAAAAAAGGAACTCACTTTATATGAAATCGATCAATGAAAATGTAATGAAATTTGTATTCCTCGCAGCGGCCTGTACCTCCGTATTAGCCGTTGCATTAATCTGCATTTTCCTGTTTGCAAACGGAATCCCGGCAATGGCGAAGATTGGTCTGCCAGATTTTCTGTTTGGAATGAAGTGGAAGCCATCCAATGGACTGTATGGAATTTTTCCATTCATTCTGGGAAGTATTTATGTAACAGCAGGGGCAATTGTGGTGGGAGTTCCAACAGCCCTTCTGCTTGCAATCTTCCTCGCATTTTATTGTCCGAAAAAGCTGTATGCACCATTAAAGGCAATGGTAAACCTCCTTGCAGGAATCCCATCTGTTGTTTATGGATTTTTCGGTTTGACAGTGTTTGTCCCGCTGCTTCGACAGCTTACCGGTCATGATGGAAGTACCATGCTGACAGCTTCTGTACTTCTTGGAATTATGATCCTTCCAACGGTAACCGGCGTTGCAGAACCAGCCTTAAAAAGTGTTCCCACAAGTTATTATGAAGGGGCATTGGCACTTGGAGCAACCCACGAAAAAAGTGTATTTGGCACTGTTTTCCCGGCTGCAAAATCAGGTGTATTAGCTGGCGTGGTTCTTGGAATCGGACGTGCCATTGGTGAGACGATGGCAGTGATCATGGTAGCTGGAAACCAGACCTGGATGCCACAGGGGCTTTTCAAAGGACTTCGAACCATGACCGCAAATATTGTAATTGAAATGGGCTATGCAACCGATCTTCACAGGGAAGCGCTGATTGCTACAGGTGTTGTACTTTTCGTATTCATCCTGATTATCAACCTGTGTGTATCAGCCCTGAAAAGGAGAGCAGAAGATGAGTAAAAATAAATTATCTTATTGGAAAAATCATCCTGGTTCTGCCATCCTGAGGCTCCTGGTATGGTTATCTGCAATTATTACAGTGGCAGTTATGGCGTTTCTTGTTGGTTTTATTCTGATAAAAGGTGTTGGAAATCTGACACCAGACTTGTTTGCACTGGAATATAATTCTGACAATGCATCTTTGATGCCGGCACTGATCAACACCTTGATTATCACCCTGTTATCTCTGGCGATCGCAGTGCCATTTGGAATTTTTGCAGCAATTTATCTGGTTGAATATGCGAAAAAGGGCAGCAAGCTGGTTAAGATCATCCGTATTACAACAGAGACTCTTCAGGGAATTCCATCCATTATCTTCGGTCTGTTCGGTCTTCTGTTTTTCAGTACCGCTCTCCATTGGGGATATTCCCTTCTGGCGGGAGCTATGACATTGGTGATTATGATCCTTCCGCTGATCATCCGTACTACAGAGGAGGCACTTATGGGTGTCCCGGATGCGTACAGAGAAGCTTCCCTTGGCCTTGGGGCAGGAAAGCTCCGCACCGTGTTTAAAGTGGTGCTTCCAAGTGCAATTCCTGGAATCCTTTCCGGTGTGGTACTTGCGACAGGACGTATTGTTGGTGAGACTGCAGCCCTGATTTATACTGCCGGTTCTGTGGCGAAGGTTCCATCCAGTCTGATGGGATCCGGACGTACCCTGGCAGTACATATGTATGTGCTTTCCAGTGAGGGACTTTACATGGATCAGGCTTATGCTACAGCGGTTATTCTGCTGATCTTCGTACTTGTGCTGAACTGGGTATCCGGTTTCTGTGCAAAGCATTTAAGCAAAGCCACAAACGGACAGTAAGTGCCACAGGTGTTGCGAATGTATGCAGTTGTGGCAGCGCAATAGGCGAGAAATAACTAACTTTCATATATGATAATATTGCCAGCAGGCGATACGTCAGCTTGATAAAAATTCACACTCAGCAGAGTTGTTTAGAAAATGCAATAGAACTAAAAATTTCTGCAGCAAGGAGAATTATGGGTAAAATAGATGTAAAAAACATGGATCTGTACTACAGCAGCTTCCATGCCTTGAAAAATATTAATCTGGAGATTCCGGAAAAGAAGATTACCGCGTTCATTGGTCCAAGCGGCTGCGGAAAATCCACATTGCTGAAATCCTTAAACCGTATGAACGATCTTGTGGAAGGCTGCAAGATCACAGGCGATATTTGTCTGGACGGTGAGGATATTTATGGTGATATTGATGTAAACCTTCTTAGAAAACGTGTTGGGATGGTTTTCCAGAAACCAAATCCTTTTCCAATGAGCATTTATGATAACATTGCATATGGACCTCGTACTCATGGAATTCATTCCAAGGAAAAACTGGACGATATCGTAGAGCGTGCTCTTCGAAATGCTTCTATCTGGGATGAGGTAAAAGACAGGTTGAAAAAGAGCGCCCTGGGTATGTCTGGCGGACAGCAGCAGAGACTTTGCATTGCAAGAGCTCTTGCAGTAGAGCCGGAGGTACTTCTTATGGATGAGCCTACCTCTGCACTTGATCCAATTTCCACATCTCACATTGAGGATCTGGCGTTGGAATTAAAAGACCGTTACACCATCGTGATCGTAACTCATAACATGCAGCAGGCAGTCCGTATTTCTGACAAGACTGCATTTTTCCTGCTGGGTGAGATTATTGAATACAACGATACTACAGAACTGTTTTCCAGACCACAGAACAAGAAAACAGAAGAGTATATTACAGGGAGGTTTGGTTGATATGAGAGATGTGTATACCGCAAAGCTTTCCAGGCTTTCAGATGAGATCCTGGAAATGGGAAATCTGTGCGGTCAGGCCATCATGAAGACCTGTCAGCTTCTGGCAAGCGTGGAGGTTCGTGAGGCTGCCACAAAGGAGATTGGAAGAATTGAAAAGGAGATTGACGACAAAGAACATAATATTGAGGCTCTTTGCATGCAGCTTCTTCTGAAACAGCAGCCGGTTGGTACTGATCTTCGCAAAATTTCCGCAGCACTTAAGATGGTAACAGATATGGAGCGAATCGGCGACCAGGCTACTGATATTGCGGAGATTCTGAACACAGGCAGCGTTCATGTACCAGTAACTGCTATTCCACTTCAGGAAATGGCAGATTATGCCATGCATATGGTAAATGACAGTGTTACTGCTTATGTAGAGGAAAAAAGTGATCTGGCAAAAAAGGTGATCAGCAGTGATGATATTCTGGATAATCTTTTCAATAAAGTAAGAAATGCGTTGGATCAGAACACCATGGACTTTTCCAGTGACGAGGTTCTTGATCTTCTGATGATCTCCAAATACTATGAGCGAATCGGCGACCACGCCACCAACATCGGAGAGTGGGCAGAGTTTTCTGTAGACGGAATTCACAGAAACGGAGACAGCATCAGCGATCTGTTTAATCCGGATTCCTTATAATAAGATTAGAGCGTGTTTGAAAAATCATTTCCGCAATCTGCACGCCCCACTTTGCGGGAGATTTCACCCGAATTCGGTTGCCGTAGCCCGCTACGGCGCCCTCATCCGAGCGAAATCTCCCACAAATTGTGACGCACATCTTGCAGAAAGCCTTTTCAAACACGCTCTAGAACAAAGACAGGGGCAAACACGTTTTGCCTCTTTTTAGCAAGAAAAAGAACCTTGTCTGACTGGCTAAAAGCATCGTATCAGACAAGGCTCTATGTTTTTCAGGAGAGGAATTCTTTCTTTATTTTTATTTTATTCGTAATTTTTATGTTTTTTAAAGAAATCCTTTGTTTCCTTTACGACTACACCGCTTAAAGCAAGCAGCGCGATCAGGTTCGGGAAGGCCATCAGGGCATTGAAGATATCTGCAATGTTCCAGACAGCAGCAACAGTCATGTACGGTCCGAAGAAGACGCAGATGATATATAACCAACGGTAAGTCTTTACGGCAGTCATGTTGCGGTTGAAAAGGTATTCCAGGCAGCGCTCACCGTAATAATCCCATCCAAGGATGGTTGTGAATGCAAAGAATACCAGGCACAGCATAAGAGCAAAGGAGGCAAACTGTGCAGGGAATGGAAGACCTTTCTGGAAAGCTGCAGTAGTAATCGCAACACCTTCAAGTCCTGTATTCCAGGTTTCGGTAATGACAATGGAAAGACCTGTCATGGTACAGATTACAATGGTATCAATAAAAGTACCGGTCATGGAAACAAGTCCCTGGCGAACCGGTTCCTTTGTCTGAGCGGCAGCCGCAGCAATAGGAGCGCTACCAAGACCAGACTCGTTTGAGAAAATACCGCGGGCAATACCTTTCTGCATTGCCACAACCATGGTTCCCATGGCACCGCCTGCAAGGGCACTTCCGTTGAAGGCTGTTTTTACAATTGTAGCGATGGCACCAGGAACTGCAGTAATATTTGTGATCACAATGATCAGTGCAAGTGCAACATAAAGAACCGCCATAAATGGAACGATAATCTGGGAAACCTTTGCAATACGCTGAATACCGCCAAGAACTACAAGTCCTACACATAAGGTAAGAATCAGGCAGGCGATTACAGTTGCCCAGGAGTATGTATTTCCAAAAAGGGAAACGGTGTGTACGGTATCCGGGTCAAAGAAGTTCTTTACTGCAGAAGCAATACCGTTTACCTGAGTAAAGGTACCGATTCCGAAAAGACCGACCCCGGCTCCGAAGAATGCAAAAATCTTTGCAAGCCATCTCCACTGTTTTCCCATACCATTCTCAATATAATAAAATGGTCCGCCAAGAACGTGTCCGTCCTTGTCGATGGTACGGTATTTGATGGCTAGAAGGCCTTCTGCGTATTTGGTTGCCATTCCGAAGAATGCAGCAACGATCATCCAGAACAGGGCTCCGGGTCCGCCTGCAGCAATAGCAGTGGCAACACCTACGATGTTACCGGTTCCGATAGTTGCGGACAAAGCTGTGCAGAGCGCACCAAAGCTTGTGACTTCACCCTCGCCGCCTTCTTCATTTTTTACCATGAATTTCAGTGCTTTTCCAAGATGTCTTACCTGTAAAAAGCCTAACCGAACGGTTAAAAGGAATCCTGTGACCAGGATCAGAATGATTAACGGAAGTCCCCAGACTACTCCGTCAAACCAGGTGATAAAGTTGTTGATTTGTGTAAACATGTTCTCTTTCCTCCATCCTTTTGCCTGAGAGATTAACAGCATTACAAATGCTGCGTACACCTTCGGCGCTCTTCCATAAATTTTTTTGAAGAGACTCTCCTGAGTTACGAAAAACCTGCCTATACATTTTTTATAAAATGTACGAGCATGACGGCCATTCGTACTGTGCAGAAACACACTAACACACAGAATATCATATACGATCATAAATTTCAATGAAAATGTTAGAAAAATATTTTGTTTTGACAAGAAAAATATTTGCCTTTACTTCATTGCAGTACAGGAGCGTGTTTGGAAAATCATTTCCGCAATCTGCTGGTATCATAAAATGAAACAGTTGACATGCATTTTCATATGTGCTATGCTTATGAAGATTTTGAAAGACAAAGAAAGAGTCTTTTCAAAGCAATTATTTTGGATCACTCCATTTGGGGTTAAGGCCATACGGACAGCCGGGTCCACTGCCGCTGATGGTAACTTTGGTTGCCTTATTGATTGAGTTAGAAGCTCAAATTTTATAAGTTGGTTCCTTTGATAACCACTATGCGCCTGATGCGCAGACTTGTGAAACGGTCAATAAGAGTAGTAAAAGTATGATTGCTATATAGACTCTGACATATATCATCCGGATTTCTATTTTATGTAAATACGAGGATTCCTATATTTATTATAAGTCAATGGAGATAGAATCGGGAAGAATGATCCAAGCAGGTTTGCGGTTTTAAGGCAGCCTGCTTTTTTTGTGTAATAGAAAATCCCGTTGGAATTTCCTATTATATAAAAAGCTCTGCCGGGTAGGATTCCACTGCAGCGGAAGAGCAGATGGCGCTGGAGACGCCCCTTTGCAGGCGAAGAATCCTGCAAACAGGATTCTTTATACAGACAAAGGAACTGGAAATGGAGACGCAATGAACAGAACTCGTTTTAAACTGGACCAGAATCGTGCACCAATTCACGAGGCTCTGGAAAATTTCCGGCGCATGAGGGTGGTACCCTTCGATGTGCCAGGACATAAAAGAGGAAGAGGAAATCCGGAGCTTACTGAGTTTCTGGGGCAGAAATGTGTAGGCGTGGATGTAAACAGCATGAAGCCGCTTGATAATCTCTGTCATCCTGTATCTGTGATCCGGGAGGCAGAAGAACTGGCAGCAGATGCTTTTGGAGCAGCTCACGCCTTTCTCATGGTTGGCGGAACTACAAGCTCCGTACAGACCATGGTGTTAACAGCCTGTAAGAGGGGAGACGAGATCATTCTTCCCCGCAATGTTCACAGAAGTGTGCTGAATGCGCTGGTTCTGTGCGGAGCAATTCCGGTTTATGTGAATCCGGAAGTAGATCAGAGACTTGGAATCTCTCTTGGAATGCGCCGTGAACAGGTGGCAAAGGCAATTAAGGAGCATCCAAATGCAGTGGCTGTGCTGGTAAACAATCCTACCTATTATGGAATTTGCAGTGATCTTCGTGCAATTGTGCGGATGGCTCATGAAGCAGGAATGCTGTGTCTGGCAGATGAAGCCCATGGGACTCATTTTTATTTTGGAGGAGGTCTGCCGGTTTCGGCAATGGCAGCTGGTGCAGATATGGCATCTGTATCCATGCATAAAAGCGGTGGAAGCCTGACCCAGTCCAGCCTTCTTCTGACTGGACCTGACGTCCATGCCGGATATGTCCGTCAGATTATCAACCTGACCCAGACTACCTCTGGAAGCTATCTTCTGATGTCAAGTCTTGACATTTCCCGGCGGAATCTTGCACAGCGCGGACGTCAGATTTTTCATCAGGTAGCAGATATGGCAGAATATGCAAGGGAAGAGATTAACGCCATTGGCGGCTATTACGCATTTGGAAAAGAACTGGTGAATGGAGATTCGGTTTTTGATTTTGACATTACGAAATTAAGTGTACATACCCTGGATATCGGACTTGCAGGAATTGAGGTTTACGACATTCTGAGAGATGAATATGATATTCAGATCGAATTTGGTGATATCGGAAATATTCTGGCTTATCTGTCAATTGGAGACCGTGCCCAGGAAGTAGAGCGGCTGGTAAGTGCCCTTGCGGAAATCCGCAGACGTTTCCAGAAGGATAAATCAGGATTGCTGGATCAGGAATATATTGATCCCCAGGTAGTAACAAGCCCTCAGGAAGCGTTTTATGCAGAAAAATGCAGCCTTCCTCTCCGGGAAACGGAAGGAAAGGTATGCAGTGAATTTGTAATGTGTTATCCCCCGGGAATTCCAATTCTGGCTCCAGGAGAGCGGATCACCCCGGAAATCCTGGATTATATTGAATATGCCAAGGCAAAAGGATGTAACATGACAGGTCCGGAAGATCCGGATATATTACGGTTAAATGTGCTGGAGCATGTTTGAAGTTACTGTGAACGGAGTGAACAGTAACTGTTTGAAAAAGGCTGTCTGCAAATTGTGACACACATTTTGCGGAAATAATTTTAAAACACACTCTGGCAGGGAGGTAAAGAAAATGGAAATGTGGTTTTCGGAATTTCATACACCGGATGTGAAGCATAGTATCCGGGTAAACCGTCAGCTCTACTCAAGGCAGAGCGACTATCAGCGAATTGATATTTTTGAGACACCGGAATTTGGCAGGGTTCTTACACTGGATGGCAATGTAATGCTCACGGAACGTGACGAATTTATTTATGACGAAATGATTACCCATGTACCTATGGCTGTTCACAAAGAAGCCAGGGATATTCTTGTAATCGGAGCAGGAGACGGCGGAGTTGTACGTGAACTGACAAGATATGACCGTGTTCGTCATATTGATCTGGTAGAGATGGATCCCATGGTAGTGGAAGCCTGCCGTGCCTATCTTCCGGGAAATGCCTGCAGGCTTGATGACAGGAGAGTGCATCTTCATTACGAAAATGCGTTGAAATTTATCCGACGCTGTGAAAATAAATATGACCTTATCATCGTGGATTCTTCCGATCCTTTTGGCCCTTCGGAAGGCTTGTTTACCCGTGAATTTTATGGAAACTGCTATAATGCGCTGAAAGAGGATGGAATTATGGTCAATCAGCAGGGAAGTCCTTTTTATTCTGAGGACGCCCACGCCATGCAGCGCAGTCACAAAAGAATTGCCAGTACGTTCCAGATCAGTCGTGTTTATCAGGCACATATTCCTACCTTTGCTGCCGGCTACTGGCTGTTTGGTTTTGCAAGCAAAAAGTACCATCCGGTGGATGATCTGGATCCGGAGGCATGGAACGCCCTGAATCTTCGCACCCGTTACTATACCACAAGGCTTCACAGAGGCGCCTTTTATCTTCCGGCTTTTCTGGAGGAAATGCTTCAGGAGGTGGAGGACTGATTTATGATTTTACCTAATATTGAGAATTTTATCGGCTGTGACAGCAGCTTTGAGGAAGCAGGGATTGTTCTTTACGGAGCGCCCTTTGATTCTACCACAAGCTTTCGACCTGGAGCCAGATTCGGCCCTTCTGCTATTCGTCATGAAAGCTTTGGACTGGAAACCTACAGCCCTTATCAGGACCGCGACCTTACAGATATTCAGGTATTTGACAGTGGAGATCTGGAGCTTTGCTTCGGCAGCAGTGAAATGGCACTTGCGGATATACAGAATCGCGCCTGGGAAATTCTGGAAGCAGGAAAGATACCCTTGCTTTTAGGCGGCGAGCATTTGGTGACACTGGCGGCTGTAAAAGCCGCAGCCAGAAAATATCCAGGGCTTCATATTATTCATTTTGATGCCCACGCAGATTTGAGGGATGATTATCTTGGTGCCCGTTTAAGCCATGCGTGTGTCATTCGCAGATGCCATGATATTCTGGGAGATGGACGGATCCATCAGTTTTGCATCCGAAGTGGGGAAAGAGAAGAATTCCGGTTTGCAAAGGAACATACAGATTTTCATCCCTTTACCTTTGAAGGCTTGGAAGAGACCATACAGAAATTGGACAGAGAGCAGGTTCCAGTATATTTTACCATTGATCTGGATTGCCTGGATCCATCCGTATTTCCGGGAACCGGTACACCGGAGGCGGGAGGTGTAAGCTTCCTTGAGCTTCTTGCGGCTATCCGGAAGGTATCAGGATTAAATATTGTGGGAGCGGATGTCAATGAGCTGGCACCTATGCTGGATCCAAGCGGTGTTTCCACAGCCACAGCATGCAAGGTGGTCAGGGAACTGCTGCTGGCAGTGGCGAAATAAAAACAGCGCGATAGTGAATTATAAAAAAGGAGATAAAAAATATGAGCAGAGTACTTGTAATCGGCTGCGGCGGAGTAGCCAGTGTAGCAATCCAGAAATGCTGTCAGGCAGATGAGGTATTTACAGAACTGTGTATTGCAAGCAGGACAAAAGAAAAATGTGATGCCCTTGCCCGGAAGCTGGAGGGAAAAACAAAAACAGTTGTTACCACAGCAAAGGTAGATGCAGATGATGTAAACCAGCTGATCCAGCTGATCAATAGTTACAAACCGGATCTGGTAATGAACATTGCACTTCCATACCAGGATCTGACAATTATGGATGCCTGTCTGGCATGTGGCGTAAACTATATGGATACGGCAAATTATGAGCCGGAAGATACCGATGATCCGGAATGGCGTGCTATTTACGAAAAACGCTGTAAGGAAGCTGGATTTTCCGCATATTTTGATTATTCCTGGCAGTGGGCATACCGGAAGAAATTTGAAGAGGCAGGACTTACTGCACTTCTTGGCTGCGGCTTTGACCCGGGCGTTACACAGGCATACTGTGCATATGCATTAAAGCATGAGTTTGACCAGATTGATACCATTGATATTCTGGACTGCAACGGAGGAGACCATGGGTATGCATTTGCAACCAACTTTAACCCGGAGATCAACCTTCGTGAGGTAAGCGCTCCTGGAAGCTACTGGGAGAATGGACATTGGGTGGAAATTCCTCCGATGGCCATTAAGCGGGAATATGATTTTGACCAGGTTGGCGATAAGGATATGTATCTTCTTCATCACGAGGAAATCGAGTCTCTTGCCCAGACAATTCCGGGAGTAAAGAGAATTCGTTTCTTTATGACCTTTGGACAGAGCTATCTGGATCACATGCGTTGTCTGGAGGATGTGGGAATGCTTTCTACTACCCCGATCAACTATAACGGACAGGAAATTGTTCCTATCCAGTTTTTGAAGGCGCTTCTTCCGGATCCGGCAAGCCTTGGTCCCCGTACCAAAGGTAAAACCAATATTGGCTGTATTTTCACCGGAGTAAAGGATGGACAGGAGAAAACCTACTATATTTATAATATTTGTGACCATCAGGAATGCTATAAGGAGGTTGGAAGCCAGGCAATCAGCTACACGACAGGTGTTCCAGCCATGTGTGGGGCATTAATGATGCTTACCGGAAAATGGATTCGTCCAGGAGTGTATACAGTAGAAGAATTTGACCCGGATCCGTTCCTGGAGGCACTTGACAAATACGGACTTCCACGCAGTGAAAATCATAATCCGGAGCTGGTTGATTAATGGAAAAAACAGATACAAGACCACCCTTTGCAGCATCCGGCGGAATTATTCCGCCGGAATTTCGGAAAATCAAGACGCCTTGTTATGTTCTTGACGAAACAGCGCTTATAAAAAATGCAGAATTAATGGGAAAGATCGCCGAAAAAACAGGATGTAAAATGCTCCTGGCGCAGAAGGCTTTCAGCAATTATGACTGCTATCACCTTCTGGAGCCTTATCTGGCTGGAACAGAAGCAAGTGGACTGTACGAAGCAAGGCTTGGCGCCCAGGAGATGCCAGGAAAAGAGGTACATGTATTTTGTGCCGGATACCGTGAGGATGAATTTGAAGAACTGCTTTGCTTTGCAGATCATATAGTGTTTAACTCACCCTCCCAGCTTCTCCGTTTTGGAAAAAGAGCGAAGCAGGCCGGAAAAAGCGTAGGGCTCAGGATCAATCCGGAATGCTCTACCCAGGAGGGACATGAAATTTATGATCCTTGTGCCCCGGGCAGTCGTATGGGTACTACGAGAGCACAGTGGGAGGCTGCTGTGAAAATGCATCCGGATCTGACCGGATTATTGGATGGTATTCACTTTCACACCCTTTGCGAGCAGGATTCCTTTGATCTGGAAACCACTCTTGCAGCGGTGAAGGTGAAATTCGGAGATCTGATTTCTCAGGTAAAATGGCTGAACCTGGGAGGAGGACATCATATTACAAGACCAGGTTATGATATTGCACGGCTTGAAAAGTGCATTGAGGCGGCAAAGGAAGAATGGAAGGTGGATATTTACCTGGAGCCTGGAGAGGCATGGGCTTTAAATGCCGGTTTCTTTCTGACAACTGTGCTGGATGTGCTGCAAAATGGTGATACCCGGCTTGCAATTTTGGACGGAAGTGCTGCATGTCATATGCCAGACGTTCTGGAAATGCCTTACCGTCCGCCCCTTCTTGGAGCAGGGGAGTCAGGAGAGAATGCTGTTACAGTCCGTCTTGGAGGACCAACCTGTCTGTCCGGGGATGTTATAGGAGATTACAGCTTTCAAAAGCCTTTGACATACGGAAATCTTCTCATGTTTGGTGATATGGCCATATATACAACCTGCAAAAACAATACCTTTAACGGAATGCCCCTGCCTGATATCTGGCTGCGGCATGGTGATAAAACCATGGAACGTCTGACTGATTTCGGTTACGAGGATTTTAAAGGCAGACTTGGACATCGCAGGTGATCATAAAAAATCTGTTTGACTTTTTGAAAAACAGGCAATATAATTAAATCAAACGAGTAGCAGGTAAGCGTAAATCCAGTTTACAAGCTGCTCGTTTTTTATTTTGCTAAAAATGAATAATATCGCCATGAAAAAGTGTGTAGCCTGTCAGCGTAAGTCCAGCTTATATGACAGAGTGCGCACTTTTTTTGTGCAGAAAAAAAGAGAGGAGTTAAAGCAAAATGGCGGAAAGCAACAAGATGAAGGAGATGCCGGTGAATAAGCTGATGGTCCAGATGGGAATTCCGATGATCTTATCCATGGCATTGCAGGCAGTCTATAACATTGTAGACAGCGCATTTGTAGGAAATATGAGAGTGGGCAGTGAATCAGCACTAAATGCACTGACTTTGGTATTCCCGGTTCAGATGCTTATGGTGGCAGTGGGAATCGGAACGGGTGTAGGAACCAATGCACTTCTTGCAAGGACACTGGGACAGGGAAACCGTAAAAAAGCTGCAAAGGTAGCTGGAAACAGTCTGTTCCTGGGGGTGATCATTTATGTAGTTTGTTTATTATTTGGCATCTTTGGAGTGAGAGCATATATTTCATCTCAGACAGTAGATGCAGAAGTACTTGAGATGGGAGTCAGTTATTTGCGGATATGTTGTGTGATTTCTTTTGGAATCATCTTCTTTTCTTTGTTTGAAAAGCTGTTACAGGCCACAGGACGCTCTCTTTATTCTACAATCGGTCAAGTGGTTGGAGCAGTTATAAATATCATCCTTGATCCGATCATGATCTATGGGATTGGACCTTGCCCGGAAATGGGAGTGAAAGGTGCAGCCTACGCAACTGTAATTGGACAGGTAGCATCCGCAGTATTACTGCTTATCTTTCATATCAAATTAGATAAGGAATTTGAGCATGGGGCAAAATACATGAAGCCGGATGGCAGAATTATCAAGGAAATCTATGCAATTGGACTTCCGGCGATTATCGCTCAGGCGCTGATGTCTATTATGGTTTATGTGATGAATCTGATCCTGAAGTTCAATCCGTCAGCACAGACAGCTTATGGATTGTTCTATAAAGTGCAGCAGTTTGTTCTCTTCCTTGCATTTGGTCTGCGAGATGCGATCACTCCGATCATTGCATTTGCTTATGGAATGAGAAGTAAAAAGAGAATTCAGGATGGTATCAAATATGGACTTATTTATACCGTTGCATTAATGATTATTGGAATTGCAATTACGGAGATTTTCCCCGGAGCATTTGCAACGCTGTTTAATGCGGGACAGTCGAGAGAATATTTTATCGGTGCGATGAGAGTGATCTCGGTAAGCTTCCTGTTTGCCGGAATCAATGTTGCTTATCAGGGCATTTATCAGGCGTTGGACGGTGGTGTGGAATCATTGGTTATTTCACTTTTGAGACAGCTTATTATCATTCTGCCGCTGGCAGGAATCTTTTCCCTGTTTGTAAGAAATGGTCAGGCAGGCGTTTCACTGATCTGGTGGGCATTTCCAATTACAGAAGTAACTGCATGTCTGGTAGGATATGTATTTTTAAAAAGAATCAGAAAAAACAAAGTTGATGCTTTGCGTTAAGGAGGAACTGGAAATGGCAAAAAGAATCATTACAATCAGCAGAGAATTTGGAAGCGGTGGACGTTTTATCGGAGAAGAAGTCGCGAAGAAGCTGGGAATTGCCTATTATGATAAAAATGTTATTAATGAAATTGCAGAAAAGTCCGGATTATCGCCAGAATACATTCAGGAAAATGCAGAATTATCTCCGAAAAAAGGGATGTTTGCATATGCACTTGCTGGACGTGACATCACAGGAAGATCTGTGGAGGATATGGTACATGAGGCGCAGAGAAAAGTTATTTTAGAACTAGCCGAGAAGGCCCCTTGCGTGATCATTGGAAGAAATGCGGACTATATCCTGAAAGACCGTGACGATGTTCTGAATGTATTTATTCATGGAAATATGCCGGAGAAAACACAGAGGATCATTCGCTTATATAATGTAGATGAGAAGAAAGCTGTGAAAATGATGGCAGACACAGATAAAAGACGTATGACAAATTATAACTTTTACACGGAGCAGAAATGGGGAAAGGCCAGTAATTATACGTTGTGTCTGAACAGTTCACAGCTTGGATATGACAGATGTGAGAAGATCATTATGGAATGCATTAAATAACAGGAGGTGTATACTGTTTACTACAAATTGCTGTTGGTTCCAGGGCAGGAATATTAGACGAAATAGTTAGTGAGGTTTCTATGGCAATTTCTATTTTTCGCTATGGATGGAAAAATATGGATTCTTCTGAATGTGAGACATAATGACAAAATCTGCTTGATAAACCAGATAAAGGTGATATACTGGATGCATAAGAAAAGAAACCGTGTGGAATTACAGTTTTGTTTTCACACGGTTTTTTAGAAAATATGAGTTAGACAATGCTAACATTGGTTGCTTGCTTGAAAAAGAGGGCAGATTTCTATGAAAATATTGATTTATGGAAAATGAATATTTTTGGTTTCCTGTCTTTACAAATTCTAATGGTTATGTGAAAAAAACTGAAGACATGTGAATGTAAGGCGAAAACAGCACAGTGATTGGAGGAAAAAGCATGAGAAACGAAGAATACAAAAGGTTGTCGATTGCTGAATTTACAAAAGCAGCAGGAAGATATGAAAGTAACCATGCGGGTATATACGAAATGTGTAAGAAGGATTATCCAGATATTCTGGCGGAGCTGGAGAAAGAGTCGTTTAGAGAATTGTTGGATGCAGGCTGTGGTCCGGCTCCAATGATTTCTTTATTATCAGAAAAATATCCAGACAGGCATTATACCGGGTTGGATCTGACTCCTGCGATGATCGAACAGGCAAAAAAGAAAGAGATTCCAAATGCAACATTTGTTGTGGGAGACTGTGAAAATTTTCCTTTTGAAAACGATTCATTTGATGCAATTATTTGTTCTATGAGCTTCCATCACTATCCAAATCCACAGGCATTTTTTGACAGTGTGAAAAGATGTCTTCGCCCAAATGGAAGATTGATTCTGA
Source organism: Ruminococcus sp. 1001136sp1_2201st1_G3_2201SCRN_220225 (assembly GCF_040924365.1). Lineage (NCBI taxonomy): Bacteria > Bacillati > Bacillota > Clostridia > Eubacteriales > Oscillospiraceae > Ruminococcus > Ruminococcus sp. 1001136sp1_2201st1_G3_2201SCRN_220225. The sequence goes on from NZ_JBCOME010000006.1 coordinate 17,430, forward strand.
GAGATGTGACCAGTGACAATAAAGTATTGGTATGGCTGATGAATACACTGGAAATGCCTTTGGCAAATATATGTGGACACGGAGATGTCCGGGTTCCGACAAGAGATGTGGTCATGAAATGCTGTAGGAAAGCAGGATTAAAAGTAGAAAAATTTGAAATCCGTAAAGGTATGAGGATGCATTGCGTTGTAAGAAAACAATAGAAGAAGGCAATAGACAATGAAAGAAAAAGTGAATGTGACAGGTGTGCCGGAAACGATGGTACAGACTTTGTATGCAAGAGCAAAAGAAACAAAAAAGCAAAATGCCAAAATCAAGGATGAGATTGCAGTAGAACTTGTGGAGAAGCTGGACTATAACTTTTCCAAAGCAGATAAGGATAAAGCCATGAATTATGGCGTAATTGCTAGAACAATCGTATTAGACCGGATGGTTAAGCAATATCTGGAGAAGCATGCAAATACAGTTGTTATAAATATTGCATGTGGACTGGATACCAGATGTTATCGGATGGAGAGAAAATATCTGCACTGGTACAATGTGGATCTGTCAGAAACGATGAAGATAAGGAGTCAGTTCCTTACCGAAACTGGTCCGGTATATCAGATTGCAAAGTCTGCAATGGATGAATCCTATGTAGATGATATCGATTATCATGGTGAGAATGTTCTGTTAATAATCGAAGGTCTTACAATGTATTTGTGTGAAAAGGATATTAGAAAAATGTTTTCTATTATTGAGAAATCATTCCAGAAGGTAACCGTAATGATTGAAACCATGTCCCCTTTTGTTGTAAAACATGTGAAAGAAAAATCTATAGAGGGGAGCAATGCAAAATTCACATGGGGAGTTAAGAATGGAAAGGAACTGCAAAGAATCATACCGGCATTTTCTGTTCGACAGGAAGTCAGTCTGATTGAAGGAATGAAAGAGCTTATGCCGATTTATCATGTGATAGGAAAGTTTCCAATCGTTCGGAACATCTCAAATAAAATAATAGTTATGGAGAAACATGGCTGATATTATACGAGCAGGAGATGATACAGATGAAGAAAAGTCATTTTGATGTGGAAACAGATGGATTTTATGGCGCATACTGGAAATGCAAATCAGATTCAGACTGTGCGATGATCGCCATGATCGGGGATGATTCAGAGGATTATCTGGCGCGTACATCCGTGAAATGGTTGCATAAACTCGGTGTGAATGTGATGACGATGTCACCTGGGAAAAAGGATTATGGACATCATAATTATCCGCTGGAACGTATAGAGAAAGCAATCAATTGGTTAAAAGTGCATGGTAATCAGAAGATAGGAATTGTCGGGGTATCTACGACAGGAACACTTGCCTTAACTGCCGCTTCTTATTTTGCAGATATTACATTGACGATTGGTCTGACACCGAGTGACTTTATCTGGCAGGGATTTATGCAGGGCAAAAAAGATGGCTGTAAGGAATGGCCGATTGAGGGAGAATCTCTTTTTTCGTATAAAGGAGAACCACTTCCGTACATGCCTTTTTTCTATAAACATCCGGATTACTGGCATGTAATTGAAAAAGAAACAAAGCGAACCGGTGATATGATTAATTCAAGAAAACTGTTTGACGATTCGGAAAAGGCTCATCCAATCCAAGAAGACGAGATGATCAAGATTGAAAAAATCAATGGAACATTATTGCTGATTGGTGCGGAAGATGATGTGTTGTGGGATACTACAAAATACATCCGCCGAATGAAGCAGCGTATAAAAGAACATCCGCATACATGCAGATTAGAGTCTGTAATTTATGAGCATGGAACCCATTTTGTTTTTCCAGAAAGCATGCTAAAGACAATGCTTCCGGTTGGTTCCGGACTCTTTGTGAGACTGGCATTTCAGGCAGCAAGAAAACATCCGAAAGAATGTCGCAGAGCACGTCTGGATATTGACCAGCGGGTGAGAAATGCTGTTGCAAAATGGAAGAGAGTAGATAGATCTTTTAAAAGTGGATAAAGCAGCTAGAGAACGGGAAGAAGTGATCCTGAAACAGTTAGAAGAAAAAGAACCACTGCCGGATAAAGAGAAAGATTAGATGGCATGGGTGAGAGTAGCCAACCAGCACAGAGCGATTGCAGAAGAGATTATTCTCAAGGAATTGATTTATGTTTAAATGAAGGTGATGAGGTCGTGGATTGCGACCTCATTATTGTATGAAAAATAGCAGTAGGCAGAATGAGAAAAATAGGGTAAAATGGGAACATGGATTTTGGAAACTCATAAGAAATGATTGTGCGGTAAAGTAACTTGAAATGCCAGTTTGGCATTTCAAGTTATAGAGGAGATGGAATGGCGGATCAGAAAGTAAAAGAAATGGAACCAGTGGAAACACAAATAGTTGAAATCATGCCACCGGACATTGAAAATCTGATTTATGTGGTAAGAAACAAACAAGTTATGGTGGATAGTGATCTGGCAATGCTTTATCAAGTAGAAACAAAAGCTTTAAATCGTGCAGTAAAAAGAAATATAAAACGATTTCCAGAAGATTTTTGTTTTCAGCTTACAACAGAAGAAACAGAATCTTTGAAGTGCCAATCTGGCACCTCAAAAATACAAGAGCCAGAAAAAAAGGATGGACGAGGTGGCAGACGTACGCTACCGTATGTATTTACAGAGCAGGGAATATCCATGCTGGCCAGTGTATTGCATAGCGAGGTGGCAATTAATGTAAGCATAGGTATTATGCGTGCATTTGTAGAAATGCGACGGTTTATAGCCAACAATGCACTTTTGTTTGAAAGGATTAGTAACGTTGAGCTAAAACAACTGGAATATCAGAAAAAGACAGATGAAAAGCTGGAGCAAATTTTTGAGTACATATCAGATCATGAGGAGTCTAATCAAAACATATTTTTTGATGGTCAGATATATGATGCGTTCAGTTTACTAATAGGACTGATTCAGAAGGCAGAAACGGAAATTGTTCTGGTAGATGGATATGTGGATGTAGGAACATTAAATATTTTGTCAAAGAAGAAAGAAAATGTGGCGGTGACAGTTTATACACTGCAACGGACAAAATTATCTCAAACAGATGTAGATAACTTTAATGCACAGTATCCTAAACTGGATGTGAAGTACACAAGAGCATTTCATGATCGATTTTTAATTCTTGATAAAACGAAAGCATATCATGTTGGTGCGTCTTTGAAGGATGCAGGTAAAAAATGCTTTGGAATAATCTGATTGAAGATGCAGGTATTGTAAGGGATATTTTACAGAGATTAGAATTAGAAACAGAAGAATAGAAAAGTAAGTTATGCAGAAAGGCGTGAGTCATAAGAATATGGCTTGCGTCTTTTTCTGTCTGGAAAGGAAGTGGGGAGCATGGCACAGATTTTTCGTGTAGAGAGAACTAAGAATTTTACGGTAATGAGTAATCATCATTTCAAGAATAAGAATCTGACATTGAATGCGAAAGGGCTATTATCGCTGATGTTAAGTTTGCCAGAGCTATTCTTCGAGAATCACGAAATGCAAGACGAAATTCGGAAATTAAACGACGAAATTCATCGTTTGACAACCGAACTGTCCGAAACGCAGAAGCTGAATCAATTGCTTCAGAAGAACAACGACGATTTGAGGAACAGAAACGGTTTGAAGAGCAGGAGCGAGCAAGAGCTGCTCGAAGAAGAAATAAAAGACGTTCGGGACCAGAACTCTAAATTGCAGATACAGGTGAATAAATCATCTGTGCAAGCTGTTGATGAGGCATATAGAAAACAAAAAGAAGCAGAAAAACAATTACGGTCATTAAAGCATCAGGCGGAACAGAATAGAAAGATAGCTGAGAAGGAAGTGCAAAAATTGAAAAAAAGGATAAGATTGCAATCAGAGAAAATAAACGAGATAAAATTTTTCTGTGGAATCGGATATATAGTGGCACTTGTACTTTCAGCTTGTCTTATTAAGATGTGCTTCTTGTGATTTTAAATGCGATATTTCAGAATTGAATTACGATTTTTGATAGACTAGATTGTTTGAAACGCATTTTTATGATATGATGATAAATACCATGTGAACAGATATTTCAAGCAAATAAGATTGAGGTGAAAAAATGGCAGTTAGTTACAAGAAATTGTGGAAATTGTTAATTGATAAAGAAATGATGAAGAAAGATTTGCGTGCAATGACAGGAGTTAGTACAACAACGATGTCTCGATTATCAAAAGATGAAAATGTAAGTACAGAGATTCTGTCAAAGATATGTTCTGCTTTGAATTGTGACGTGGGAGATATCATGGAATTTGTTCCTGATAAAAAAGAGGAGCAGTAAGGAGGTACGGGAACATGGATCATTCTTATCCTTATATTGCATCTTTGACCAGAGAGCCGTTCCTTTTCTACGAAATGCGTTCTACCGCAAAGCTAATGGTAGAAGGAAATTCCGATGATGCAATTGTTAAAGAAATTGTAGAGCAGAATCTTTTCCAGTACCCAACGGAAAAATCTATCACACGCATGGCAAAAGCTTGTATAAAACGGCTTCATGCACTGGAAGATGATTCACTGGTTGCTGCGATTGCGTCACAGCCAACGGATGTAGCAAAACAGATTTGTCTTTATGCATTGATGAAGCAGAGTCGACTGGTTTGGGAATTTATGCTGACAGTTATTGGTGAGAAGTACAGATTAAGAGATACGTCTTTTGGTAAGATAGATTTGAATACATTTTTTATGCGCTTGCAGGAGCAGAATGATACCGTAGCTTCCTGGAGCGATACTACAATAACAAAGTTAAAACAGATCATTGCCAGGGTGCTTGTCGAAACAGAATATCTCGACAATCTCAAGGCAGATCATTTGAATCCAGTATGGCTGCATCCTGTTTTGGAGAATGCCATCAGAAGCAATGGCGATACGGCGATACTGCCAGCGTTTAATTGCTTTTCGTAGGAGGTAGCCTGATGAGTGATATAAAAGAACGCCTGGACAAAGTTCGGGCATTGATTCAGGAACCGGAGTTCCTGGAAGGCAAGGGACTCAGCAATGAGGTGAATATCAGAATCTTCTGTTATGAACCGGAGAATGAAATGGTTGTCCGTCATTTTGTGAATCAGCTGGAAACTGATCAGTCCTTAGATTGCCATTTGATCGTTTGTAATTTATATAAAACATTTCTCTCTATCTGCGATGATATGGACATCACAGATGCGATTCCCGATATGGAAGAAGCTGACGGAAGTGCTTATCTTCTGGAGCAGCTTAACTCCGCAATCGGCAATGGAGAGTTCATTGATAAAATCCAGTATGAGCCACACGAACCGGGTGATGTGCTGATGCTGACAGGTGTGGGCGAGGTGTTCCCGTTTATGAGAATCCATACGTTATTGGAAGCCTTGCAACCGTATTTTTCGGATGTTCCGATTTTGGTTATGTATCCGGGTGAGTTTGATGGTCGTCATGTAAAACTATTCAATCGTTTGACACCAAATGATTATTACCGGGCATTCAGTGTCATAGATTAAGGGGGATAAAGCCATGATGATTCGAGATATGTTTGCGGATGACATTAACCGCAAAATCAATGGTGTAATTAAAGTAGATCAGGCTGCTGATGATGTAATCGAGCAGGAGTTAAATGAATATGTCATTACCAGAGAATTGAAGAAACACTTCATTACGTTCTTCAATTATTACGGTGATGCTTTTGACCAGCCGACAGCTGATATGGGTGTTTGGATTTCTGGTTTCTTTGGAAGTGGTAAATCTCACTTCTTGAAAATGCTTTCCTATCTTTTGGAAAATAAAGAGGTAAAAGGCATTCGCAGTGTGGAGCGTTTCCGTAAAAAGTTTGAGGATGACCCGGCAACCTTTATGCTGATTGATCGTGCCACAAAGGGACAGACCGAGACAATTCTGTTCAATATTGATATTGAGGGATTCAGCAATAAAGATAAGACTGCGGTTCTTCGTGTATTTGCCAAAATGTTCTACAACCATCTGGGATTTTACGGTGAGAATCTGAAAGTTGCCATGATGGAGCGTTATATTGACCAGCAGGGAAAAACTGAGGAGTTTCGCAGAGTTTTTGAAGAAAAGAAAGGAAAGCCTTGGCTTGAAATGCGCCGTGCCTTTGCTTTCAATGGCAAGTTCATCATCCCGACATTGATGAAAGTTCTGGATATGAGTGAGGACGATGCCAAGGCGTGGTTCAATGATAAAACCGCAACAGAGATTTCTATTGCACAGCTTGTGGAAGATATGAAAGCCTATGTAGATACTAAACCTGCAAACTTCCGTCTGCTGTTTATGATTGACGAGGTTGGTCAGTATGTTGGTACGGATACCGATATGCTTTTGAACCTCCAGTCTCTGACCGAGAAAATCGGAAGTGAGTGCGAAGGTAAGATTTGGGTGATCTGTACCGGACAGGAAGCCATTGATGAAATCATTAAAGTTCGTGCCGATGAGTTCTCTCGTATCCAGGCACGTTTCAAGACAAGACTGAGCTTATCTTCTTCCTCCGTGGATGAAGTTATCCAGAAGCGTATCTTGAAAAAGAAGCCAGAAGCAACCGAAGATTTGGAAGGTGTTTATGAGCAGAATGATTCTGTTCTTCGTAACCTGTTCAGCTTTAGCGGTTCTATTCTGGATATTAAAGGTTATTCCGGTCCGAGAGAATTTACAGAGAACTTCCCATTCGTGCCGTATCAGTTCATCATCATGCAGAAAGTATTTGCTGAAATCCGGAAACATGGAAATTCCGGCAAGCACCTGTCCGGTGGTGAGCGTTCTATGCTTTCCGGTTTCCAGGAAGCTGCACAGAAAATTCAGGAGAAGGATGAATACGCACTTGTTCCATTCTTCCGTTTTTACGATACCGTACATACTTTCCTGGACGGTTCTATTCGCCGAGTAATTGAGCGTTGTCAGAAAGCTGCTGACAACGTGGATGGCATTGAACAGCAGGATGTGGATGTGCTGAAACTTCTGTACTTGATTCGATATATTGATGATATTCCTTCTAATCTGGACAATATCGTTATCCTTATGGCGGACGATATTCGTGTGGATAAGATTATCATGCGTGAAGCTGTCCGTGGATGCCTTGACCGTCTGATGAGCCAGAACTATATTGGCAGAACTGGCGATACTTATAATTTCCTGACCGATGAGGAACAGGACATTCAGCGTGAAATCCGGGATACCAATGTGGATACCGCTTCTATCGTGGAGCGTATTGCTCAGATGATTTACGGTGATATTTTCACAACCAAGAAGTTCCGTTATGGGAAATATGACTTTGCTTTCGATCAGATGGTGGACGGCATTACGGTTGGTGTGGCAACTGGCGGTATGCGTCTGCGTTTCCTGACCGTGGCTACTGATGCCATTGAAAAAACAGATTACCGTCTGATGGCGGAATCCAAAGGTAACGAAGCAATCGTGGTTCTGGCTGACACGCCTTACTATGAATCTCTGGAATCTGCTATGAAGATTCGCAAGTATGTAAAGCAGAGAAATGTAAGCCAGCTTCCAAAAACTGTGCAGAAAATCATCAGTGACCAACAGGACGAAGCCGGAAAATATGAGCTGAGTGCCATGAGCGAATTGCAAAATGCCATTGAAGGGGCGCAGTTCTATGTAGATGGTGAGCATTTGGAAATCAAAGCCGGAAATGCCAAGAGCAAGATTGACCAGTCTCTTGAATATCTGGTTGCTCATGTATATAGCAAGCTCGACCTGATTACAGATAATGCAGGCAGTGATGCAGATATTATTGCGATTCTGACAGGTGCGGTAACAGCACTTCCGGGCATGGAACCGAACCGTGATGCTGCTTCTGCTATGGAAGAATATCTGGAAATGCAGGATGCGAAAAAGCTGCCGACTTCTATGGCAGATGTGCAAAGCAAATACAGTGCGATTCCGTATGGCTGGAAAGAAATCGACATTGCTGCGGTTGCGGCACAGCTGATTTATTCCCAGAAAGTAACCATCAAGTACGCAGGCAATACCATTCAGCCGGATGACCCGAAACTACCGGATATGCTCCGCAAAAAGAGTGAGATCGGTAAGACTTCTATCAGTAAGCGTAAAACCATTTCCGCAACGATGATGCGTGATGTGAAATCAATGCTCCGGGATTATTTCGATGTTATGGATGTACCGGATGATGAAGATGGTCTGATTCGCTTTGTGACTGAGAAATTCAGTGAACAGCGTGATTACTATGCTTCTCTGGATGCCCGTTATGATGGACATAAATACCCGGATCGTGCATTGGTGCAGGAAGCCATTCATCTGATGGATGATGTACTTTTTCAGAAGAAAGACAATATTGCCCTGATTGAGTGTGTGCTGAAAAAAGAGGATGCTCTTTTCGATAATAAAGAAGCCATGAGCAACGGCATTGAAAACTTCTTCAAGACCCAGGTAACAGTATTCGACCAGGCAGTGCAGTTTGAAAAATCTCTGCACGACGATCTTGACCGAATTGCAGAAAATGAGGAAGCACATAAGGCACTGAATACCATTCGTTTGATTACGATGGTTCAGACCGGAAGCAAGTTTAACTATAACCGGATTCGTGAACTGAATCCGTTGATGGATACGGTTCGTACCGCCCATGACAAGATGCTGGAAGAAAAACGTGCCGAGGTTCTGGAAACGGTCCGTCAGTGTATGGAAGCAACCCACACTGCCGCAAACGGCGATTCCAAAGCATCCCATCTGATTGAAAAATCAGACAAATATTTCCGTCAGTGTAAGGAGAAAATCGCAGAATTAAAGAGCCTTGCCCTTCTGGATGCTATGTTCTTGCCGATGTGTCAGTACAAGGATGATACAGTCGGTAATATTGAATCTGTTTTGGCTCCGCCTACACCGAAGCCGCCAGTACAGCCGGGAAAAGAAGCAGCGACCGCAAAGAAAAAGGTTGTCCGTGCCTATAATCGACAGGTTGTATTCCAGGCAAAGACCTTACAGACGGATGCGGACATTGATGATTATGTAGAAAAGATTCGTTCTCAGCTGAAACAGTTGCTGAAGAATTGCGACGAGATTAAGCTGAATTAAGGAGAAATTATGAAAAGTACGATAGAACATCCAAAAGTATTTATCTCTTATGCATGGGCATCTGAAGACTATCGATTGAAAGTACGTTCTTTTGCAACAGATTTAATGGGGAATGGTATTGATGTTTTGTTAGACCAATGGTCTTTGAAAGAAGGAAATGATACATATGCATTTATGGAGCAGAGTGTAACAGATCCAACAATAACAAATGTATTAATATTACTTGATCCGATTTATGAGAAAAAAGCAAATGAAAGGCATGGCGGAGTAGGGACAGAAACACAGATTATTTCACCGGAAATTTACAACAAAGTTAAACAAGAAAAATTTTTACCTGTAATTTTTGAACGGGGAGAAAACGGAGAAATCTCAAAACCTCAGTACTTAAAAACGATGTTACATTTTGATTTATCTCAGGAAGAAAAGTATGATTCAGAATATCAGAGATTAGTAAAACGTTTATATGGAATAGAAATAGTAGAAAAACCAGAATTAGGAAAGAAACCATTATGGTTAGAAGAAAAATCTATTATTCAAACAAAAACGCGTACAGGATATGAATGCTTAAAGCAACAGAAGTCAGATAATATTAAGAAAGATGAATATAGAAATTTTTTATTTGCTGTAAAAGAGAAGATAGTAAATTTTAGAAAGGATGAACTGGGAGATAGTGTATCAACAGATGAGTATATAGAATTGTATGCAGATACAAAATTATATCGAGATGAATTCTTACATTTATTAAAATATTCACTTTATGTATCAGAGGCACACAAAATTATAGCATCCGTTATGGAAGAAATATGTGTGGAAATAAAAAGTAAAGGTGGATATGAGGGAGAAGTCATGAGAACTTTGCTGCATGAGATATTCATTTATGTGATAGCGTATTATTTGAAAAATAAAAATTACGATGCGTTATCTTATACATTGTCCAAAACATATTTTGTGGGTAGATGTGGGGATGCTGAGGTGGGAAGTTTTGATGTCTTTTATGATAATAATGAAAGTCTTGACAGAGCTGTATCACAAAAAGATGATAAAAATTATTATTCTGGAACAGCTAGTTATTGGATTAATAATATTAATATAGAGGTATGTAATAAGAACGAATTTGTCTTTGCTGACATTTTTTGTCATAATGCATCTCTCTTTATTGAAAATTACACGAGAATGTGGTTTTGGTTTCCGATAACATACATATATGATAGAACAGAATACAGAAACAGTCTTTTTAGGCAATTTGCGATTCGGTTGAAATCAAATGAGCATTTACAAGAAGCTGCTAAAATGATGGGATATTCAGATACGGAATCGTTTAAGAAGAAATATATTGAAATTGAGAGAAAAATGAAAGAAGGAATTATTAAAGAATATCGATATAACAGTGCATTTGAAACAGCACCAGTCATATGTCAATATGTTAAATCAGAAGAATTAGGAATTAGAAACTAGTAGAAAATTTTGATAAAGGAAAATTAGTAGAGAATAAATGGATAAGAATGCGATAAAAAAATTTGCTATCTGGGCAAGAACAGAGCTGATCGCCCGTGTTTCGCTGAAAGGTGTGGAATACGGTATTACAGAGGATAACATTGAGGATGCCAATGCGGACAGCGTTGGCGGCAAAGTCCTCACTGCTGATGAAAAGAAACAGCGTCAGGCTCTGATTGCCGAGATTAACAATAAAGGATATAAGCAGGTCATGGAGGAAGTTGCCTACACTTGGTTCAACCGATTCTCTGCTCTGCGATTCATGGAAGTCAACGGCTATCTTCCTTCTCATGTGCGTGTATTTACGGACGAGGAAAACAACTTTAAGCCGCAGATTATAACAGAAGCTATTCATCTGGATTTGGATGGATTGGATATGGAAAAGGTCTATGAGCTGAAAGATGCGGAAAAGACCGAAGAATTGTATAAATATCTGCTGATTGTGCAGTGCAACGCTTTGAATAAGATTCTGCCGGGAATGTTCCAGAGACTCTCAGATTACACCGAGCTTCTTCTGCCGGACAATCTACTTCGTGAAGGTAGTGTGATTCAGCAGATGATTGAGCTGATTCCGGAGGATGACTGGAAGGATGCTGTCCAGATCATCGGCTGGCTGTATCAGTATTATAACAGTGAGAAAAAAGACGATGTTTTCGCAGCTCTGAAAAAGAATATGAAAATTACAAAAGAAAACATCCCTGCAGCAACCCAGCTTTTCACACCGGACTGGATTGTTCGTTATATGGTAGAGAACAGCCTTGGGCGTTTATGGCTGGAGGGACACCCGGATGTGAAAGAGCAGCTTCTTCCGACTGAGGAAGAACAGTCTGCCTATGCTGCCGGAAACCGTGACCCGGAAGATACCAAATGGCACTATTATCTGGAAGAAGCCGAGCAGGAGCCGGAAGTACAGGCACAGTTGGCTGAGATTCGCAAGGAATACGCCGCACTGACACCGGATCAGCTGAAAGTCATTGATCCATGCTCCGGTTCTGGACATATTCTTGCATATATGTTTGATGTGCTGATGAAGATTTATGAATCTTACGGCTATACTACCCGTGAAGCGGTGGCAAGCATTGTGGAGAATAATCTTTACGGACTGGATATTGATGACCGTGCAGCACAGCTGGCTTACTTTGCGGTAATGATGAAAGCTCGTCAGTATGACCGCCGTTTCTTCAGCCGTAGCATTCAGCCCCATGTGTATGCTATTGTGGAGAGCAATCATGTAGATAAATTTGCTGTGGACTATTTCTGTAATGGCGATGCGAAGCTAACAACGGCTATGGATACCATTATCAGCGAACTGCATGATGCAAAGGAATATGGTTCTATTCTGACCGTAACACCGCAGGAGTGGTCTGCTTTATATGACCGCTTTGCTGAGATTACGGAAGATATAAATATGTCCCGTGATACGGCATTGAGAGAATTATTACCGTTGGTACAGGTGGCAGAAGCTTTGGCACAGAAGTATGATGTGGTTGTGACAAATCCGCCGTATATGGGCGCATCCAATATGAACCCAAAACTAAATGATTTTATAAAAAGAAATTATGCAGATTATAAGAGTGATTTCTTCTCATCATTTGTAATTCATTGCTCTGAAATGACAAAAGAATCAGGATATTGTGGATTCTTCACTCCGTATGTTTGGATGTTCATTCAGAGTTATGAAAAAATGCGTAATTACTTATATAATCAGACCACAGTTGAAACATTGATTCAATTTGAATATTCTGCTTTCGAGGAAGCAACGGTTCCAGTGTGTACTTTTGCTTTCCAAAATCGTCATATACAGAAAAAAGGATGCTATTTACGTTTGGTGGACTTCCGTGGAGGAATGGAAGTTCAACGCCAAAAAACACTGGAAGCAATAGAAAATCACGATTGTGGATTCTATTATGAGCAAAATGCAGATAATTTTTCTAAAATTCCGGGAAGCCCAGTGGCATATTGGCTATCAGATGTTGTTTTTAATGTATTCGATAAAAGCAAAGAAAGTATAAGAAATTTTGCTTTTGGCGAAGGTAAAAATGTAACTACTAATAATGCAAAGTATATTTTATTTGCTTGGGAGGTAAATAAAAAAGATATAGGTGCATTCGACTATAAGTGGCTCCCATGTGCTATGGGAGGTGATTATAGAAAGTGGTACGGTAATATTGTAAATGTTATAGATTGGTCTTTGGAAGCACGAAGTTATTATAAAACCAATCAAGCAGGACGTATTATTCGTGAAGAATTTTGGGATATGTCTGGAGTAACATGGGGAAAAATTAGTTCTGCGTCACCGAGTTTTCGGTATCTTGATAACAAACAGATGTATCAAGAAACTGCTGTGTTACAAGAGAACAAAAACGATACACTAATGGTGCTGAGTGTTCTAAATACAAAAGTTGCGCAGTTTTTCCTTTCATTTTTGGCACCCACATTAAATTTTCAGTTACAGGATATTTGTTCAATTCCATTGCCAGATCAACTGAAAGCTGTAAAAACTGAAGCAATGGAAATTGGGAAAAATTGTGTGAGCGAATCTAAAAAAGACTGGGATTCGTTTGAAATTTCGTTAGATTTTCAGCACCATCCACTGCTTCGCAAAGTTTCTGCCATTGCTGAAGCTTTTACCCAGTGGCAGACGGAATGTGATGACCGCTTCAACCAGCTGAAAGCCAATGAGGAAGAACTGAACCGTATCTTCATCGACATTTACGGCTTACAGGATGAGCTGACACCGGGGGTTGAGGATAAGGATGTCACCGTCCGCACGGCTGACCTTGGCAGAGATATTCGCTCTTTCATTTCCTATGCGGTTGGCTGTATGTTTGGTCGTTATTCTCTGGATGTGGATGGTCTTGTCTATGCAGGTGGCGAATGGGACAACAGCAAGTACGCTTCTTTTGCTGCTGATAAGGATAACATTATCCCGATTTGCGACGATGAATACTTCGAGGATGATATTGTTGGTTTGTTCGTGGAGTTCGTGAAAACAGTTTATGGTGCAGAAAAACTGGATGAAAACTTGAAATTCATCGCAGATGCGCTGGGCGGAAAAGGTCAGCCGAAAGATGTAATTCGAAATTATTTCCTGAATGATTTTTATAAAGATCATTGCAAGATTTATCAGAAACGCCCGATCTACTGGCTGTTTGACAGTGGCAAAAAGAATGGCTTCAAGGCGCTGATCTATATGCACCGTTATCAGCCAGACACCATTGCCCGTATCCGTACCGATTATGTGCATGAGCAGCAGGCTCGTTACCGTACTGCTATTGCTGATCTGGAACAGCGTATTGCCAACGCTTCCACCGGGGAGCGTGTGAAGCTGAATAAAAAACTGACCGTTTTGCAGGCACAGGATGCAGAAATCCGTACCTACGAGGAAAAGATTCATCATCTTGCCGACCAAATGATCTCTATTGACCTGGATGACGGCGTGAAGAAGAATTATGCAATTTTCCAGGATGTTTTGGCTAAAATAAAGTAAAGGGAGTGATTGCAATCGAACAAATGAAAAAGAAATCTGTTCTTTTGGGGAATGGAATAAATATTCAGTTTGGTGGAAAAGCTTATTCAAATAGATTTATTTTGTCAAGAATCGTATTTAATGCATTATGTGATAAGTACGATAGTTTATTTGAAGGTACATTATCAGGAAAAGAAATTGAAAATATTTTTCGGGGGCTTTTACCTACGGCTAATTCTGTTCTTTATGGAAAATATGATGAAATTAGTATGGATGAAAAGGAAGTAAAAGAAGCAATTTCAGAATTTAAGGAGCAAAATTCGAATCGCAGTAAATTTGAGCATTACTATGATATTCCGTTAGAAGACTGGTTTTTACTGCTTCGGCTAGCTTTCTTAGACAATCCTGACTTGGCAGACATGTGGATATCATCGAAGCAAGGTTTGGAATGGATGATTCTTGATGCTATCTATAATGAAGGACGGATTCAGGAAATTCATCAAAAGATGAAGAAACCAGTCAAACGCTATTTCAAATCTTTTGATTCTATATTTACATTGAATTATGATGATAATATAGAAAAACTTACTAATAAAACTGTTTATCATTTGCACGGAGATTATTCGGTTCTTGCTGATTCTGAAAATCCGGAAACTATTCAAGGATTCTTGAATAATCAGAAAGGACAAATTGTAATTAACTCTGAGTACCCACAATGCTATTGTAACGCATTGCTTAATTTTAGTGGCTGGCATAAGTATAATGTTGCACAGAAAAAGTTGAAGTCGATTCAGATGTTGGAGAAGCTAAAACAGATGCATAAAAATGATATTGTGGAATTTCAAGCAACGAGATTGTGCATGGAAAGCAAGGTAACTGGAACGGCACAGGTCATAGATACATATATTGATCATCCAGAATTAAAAATTGCTACAGATTATCATTTTAGTGAGCTAGAAGAACTGTCTGGTGAATTGCATATTATAGGTCTTTCTCCGCAAAACGATAGTCACATATTTGCATGTATCGAAAAGAGTGCAGTGAATAAAATTATTTTCTACTCATATGGAGAACCGCCTAAAACATTGCCCTTGATAAAACCGTATGAATTTGCAGATATAAAAAAGCTTTGGAAATCTTTGGATGCAGATATGCCGAAATATAATTGTGGTAAAAAGTATCCAAATTCTGAGAAAGCAAAGAAATTTTTTGAGCTTTTTAATGTTTTATCTTTTGATCCTATTACAAAGGATGAGATAATAAAAGAAGCAAACTCAATTCCAGATTTTATAGCGAAACCGCTGTGCCAAGAAGCTATGAAATTAATAGAAAATCTGGAAACACCTAAAAATGAAGATGAACTTTATAAGCAGTTTAGGTATATCAGTAGAATTGCATTGAGAGAAGGAATTTATCCATCGGCTTTCTATCTATTACTAATAGATGAATTTTCAAAATTGAAGTAAAGGAGGGCTTGCGTATGATAGCGGATGAAAAAATCAAAAATTCCAGTGAGCTGGAGTTTGTTGTATTTTGCATTGAAAATGTAGCGGCAAAGCTGGGTGTGGATGCAGAGCGTGTCTATCAGGCATTTACTGAACAGAGTGATATTTTGCACGGTTACATCGTGCCGGAATATGAAGTGCTGCATACCCAGAGCCGGGAATATATCGTTGATGACCTCCTTGATGTGATGAAAGAAAGGGGTGTGGAAGTATGATTCTTTATCATGGTTCTTTTTTAGAGATTGCAAAGCCGGATTTGGTTCATTCCCGCTCCAATGTGGATTTCGGGCGTGGCTTTTATGTCACGCCGCTGTATGAACAGGCGGTGAAGTGGTGCGGCAAATTCAAACGCCGTGGGAAAGATGGCATTATCTCTCGGTATGAATACGATGAAAGCCGGGAATCTGAACTGAAAACGCTGAAATTTGATTCTTATTCCGAAGAATGGCTGGATTTCATTCTGAACTGCCGCAGTAGAAAAGATTCGACAGATTACGACCTTGTTGTAGGTGGTGTTGCCAATGATAAAGTGTTCAATACCGTGGAGCTGTTCTTTGACGGACTGATTGATAAAACGGAAGCCATCAACCGCCTGCGTTATGAAAAGCCGAACCTGCAAATATGTTTCCGCACAGAGAAATCACTGTCTCTGTTGCATTTTGAAGGGAGCGAAACACTATGACAGCAAATCCGATTTTGCTTCAGAAAAAATATAGCCGTGTTATCGAATGTTTTGCTAAACAGCAGGGACTTTCACTGGATGCAGCATTGGATTTCTTTTATCATTCCCAGGTCTATCAGCTGATCCGTGAGGGTGTTTCTGATATGCACTGCATGAGCGATGCGTATTTGGCAGAGGAATTGAAACAGGAATATGAGGAGAAAGTGCCTGAAAAAGCGGTAGTAAAGGAGAGAATAAAGTGAGACATAATATTTTTGATTCAATACCATCCGATATAGTTTCCGGTAAAGATAATGTATTTGCAAATTTTTTGCAAACGGCTGGACTTTATGAGTCCATGAAAATAGATGAAGATAATATTGAAGAGTTAATTCTTTTACTTGATGGAAAAGTCCGAATAAGTGCTTATTGTAAAGAATGTAAAGAAGAGCGTGTTTTTACAATGAAGCCTTATATATATTTTCAAGATAATGATAATGAATGCTATTCAAAAAAACTTTCAGAGGAAGTTTGGAGAATTCAGCAGTTGCGTATTCTTGAAAATACACCACAGGTTGGAGGGTACGTAAAGGAACAAAATACGGTATGGAAGTGGAAAGAATCGCAAACTGAAGAAGTGTCAAGAATTTTGGTATTTCAATTTGTTTGCAGCATGAATGAGGAACATCATCTTGATTATATTGTCCTGACAACAGATAATTCTATGATGAAAATTGGGCAGTATCCATCTGTTGCAGATATGACGTTTCCGGAATTGGATGCTTATAAACATGTGATTTCTAAGGAGGACCGTAAGGAACTTGGAACTGCAATAGGACTTTTTGCAAGTGGTGTTGGTGCTGGATCATATGTTTATCTGAGACGAATTCTTGAAAGACTTGTTTATCAAGCAAAAGAAACTGCGGCTAATGTGATTGATAACGAGATGTTTGAACGGGCGAGAGTAGCTGAAAAAATTAAGATGTTGGAAGGATATCTTCCAGATATACTGGTCAAAAATGCAACTATTTACGGAATCTTGAGCAAAGGTATTCATGAGTTAAGCGAAGAAGAATGCCGAAAGTATTTTCCTGTTGTGAAAGGATGCATTTATCAGATACTCGGTATGTGGGAAAGTGAGAGAAGAAAAAAGGCTGATGAAGATGCTTTAAGCAAAGCACTGAGCTCAATTTCTTCATCAATCAAGTAAAAATATGGTGGTTAGGACTGTTAAGGAGAGCGAGGTGTTACGATGACCATAGAAGAAATTCTTGCAGGGGAATCAAAAAATGTAGAGTTTAAAGAGAACCTGCCGGAGAAAAGCATCAAATATATGAAATCTGTGGTTGCCTTTGCAAATGGAACTGGAGGAAAAATCATTTTCGGAATTGCTGATAAAACCAGAGAGGTTGTCGGCTTTGACAAAGAAGATGTGTTCAAGAAAATGGATGCCATTGCCAATGCTGTATCAGACAGCTGTGAACCGGCAATCATCCCGGATATTACTTTACAAACGGTTGATGGCAAGACTGTTATTGTGGTAGAGGTTTCAGAGGGCAGGCAGCGCCCATATTATATCAAGGCTCTTGGCAGAGATGGCGGTGTATATGTTCGTGTTGCCGGAACTACCCGCCTTGCCGACGAGTATATGATAAAAGAATTGTTGTTTGAGGGCAGTAATCGTTACTACGATCAGGCTTTATGTACTGGGTTAAATGTTACAGATGAAGATATTGATGCCCTTTGCAAAGCTATGAAAGAGCAGGCTGTCAAAAATGCCCGTACAGAGGAACAGAAAGCAGCGATTAAAGATGTGGGAAGACAGCAGTTGCGCTCCTGGGGCATTTTGATTGAGCGTGATGGAAAAGATTATCCGTCTAATGCTTTTGCTATTTTGACTGGAAACGGAGGACTTCATGTTGCAACGCAATGTGGTGTGTTCAAAGGTACAACGAAAGCGGTATTTGTTGATCGTAGAGAATATACCGGTCCGCTTTGGGAACAGATAGACGAAGCATTTCAGTTTGTCTTGAGAAATATTCATCTGGGTGCTACTATTGTGGGAATTTATCGCCAGGATGTTTATGAGATTCCACCGGATGCCATTCGTGAGTTGATTATCAATGCTATGGTACATCGTAGTTATCTGGATCATGGTACGATACAGGTAGCGGTATATGACAACCGATTAGAAATTACTTCTCCAGGAAAGTTGCCAATGGGACAAACGATGGAGCGTATGAAAGAAGGCTATTCTAAAATCAGAAATGAAGCTCTTGCTCATGCGTTTGCTTATATGAATCTGATCGAGCATTGGGGAAGCGGCATTCCAAGAATTATAGACAAAGTAAAAGCTTCCGGACTGCAGGAGCCGGAGTTTATTGGTGGCGAAGTTGATTTGCGTATCAATATTTATCGAGGTCAGGTTGATACCAATAACGCCATAATTAACGCCAATAACACTAAAAATGGCGCTAATGGCGTTAATTATGGCGCTGATGATGGCACTAATGGCGCTGAAGTGCCACTTAATAAGGAACAGACGCAGATAGAAAAATTGTTGCAGATTATAGAGAAGAATCCGTCTGCAACACAGGCCTATTATGCAGAAAAAATGGGTATATCGAAAAGAACGGTTTCTCGAATGTTCGCTTCTTTACAGGAAAAAGGTAGATTGGTACAGAGCGGAACAAAACGAAAAGCAAATTGGAAAATTATAAGGTAGGAGGACAGCATGGATACAGATAAAATAATACAAGATTTAAATCGCAGGTTTGCTGCACCTCTTCCTGAGTTTTATCAGCGTCGTATCATTTTCTGGTACGATGAAGATAAGGAATTTGAGGATAAACTGGATGAAGTGGTTTTGGAAAATGCAAAGGTGATTGCGCTGACTGGAAATAATGCGTTTTCTGTAAAAAAAATGCTTTCAGTAGATGATTTGACCACAAATTATCTGGTTTACAGTCCGTGTGTCTATAACCGCCCAGATGATAACTGGCTTCTAGATGTGGAGCTTTACAGCGAAGAGTTTCGGGCGGATCTGATTTCTATCTGGATGGATGAGATGGGACTTATATCAAATCCGGCAATGCGGAAACAGGTTAAAAATTATCGTGCTTATTTCAATGCGAAAGACCGTCGTTTGAAAGTTAGCACGCAGAATAAAGTTCCGGAAACACCGGCACAGTTACACGTGGCTGTCATGGCGGCAATTTGTGGATTGAAAGATTCACAGCCTAATATGATTCTCCGTAGTGTATTCCAGGCGGGACTGGACTTGAATAATAACACGGTTTATCAGGATTTTGTAAAATATCATGCAGACGCAGCATTTTGGGTGATGGTTCGTCAGGGATGCGGATTTGTGGAGGAAGAACCAGATCTTGGGCGGTTGGCAATTCATCTGCTTTTAACTGCGGCGACCCGTACCATGCGGCAGGAATATCTTGCCGGACTGGACGGTTTTATTTCCATGCCACATCAGGCATATTGCTATGATTTTATTTCTGAATGGCTTCATAGTGACAACATTCCGCAATTATATGATGTGGCACGTTATGTTGAGGATGAAGCCCGTCTGCATCAGCGCTTTGAAAAACTGGCAGTAGAGGATTTGGTAGGAACAGAATGCTTCCCGTGTATTAATGAAGTGATTCTGACAAAGCTAATGACAGAGATCAGTGACCATATCATTGATGTGGATACCATTACGAATACCGTTGAAAAAAGGAGAACTTGTGTATGGTATGAGCCATTTGAGAATTTTTATGACGGTATCTTACAAGTGGCGAATATGCAAAGTTTCTTTAAGGAACATTCTGCCGGATTCCATGCCGCAGAAGCGAAAAGTATCTGGAAAGAATATACTGAGAGCTACTATCAAATGGACACTTATTATCGTTTGTTCCATCTTAGTTTTCAAAAGAGTTTGGAGACTTCCAATATTCTGCTGGATGATTTGTTCAAGCATGTTGTCGATAAGGTGGAAGGACTTTATACGCACTGGTTCTTAGGTGAGTTGGGCAACAACTGGTCTGATGTATGTGCGGATGAACTGGAAACTTACGGTAAAGTTCTGGAAGTACCGCAACAGGAGGATTTTTACCGTTCCCGTATCCAAACCTCGGATACGAAAGTATTTGTAATTATTTCAGATGCCATGCGTTATGAAGTGGCGGCTACGATGGCAGATCAGCTTCAGCGAGAAACGCAAAGTAAGGTTTCTATCAGCAGTATGCAGAGTATCTTCCCTTCTACTACAAAGTTTGGTATGGCAGCTTTATTGCCGCACAAAGAACTGACAGTAGAGGTTCGGAACGATATTTTGACGGTTTTGGCAGATGGACAGTCTACGGCAAGTACTTATAGGGACAAGGTTCTGAAAACAGAAGATTCGGCAAGCGTGGCCTTAAAGTATAATGACATCATTGCTATGAAACGAGCGGAAAGAAGTGCTTTGGTAAAAGGTATGGATGTGGTCTATATTTACCACGATACCATTGATGAAGCCAGCCACACTTCGGATACTGCTGTTTTTGCTGCGTGTGACAAGGCAATTTCAGAATTGAAGAATCTTGTGCGTATCATTGTAAATGAATTTGGTGGAACGAATATTCTAATTACAGCAGATCATGGATTTCTTTATACATACAGTCCTTTGAAGGAAGAGGACAAAGTAGATAAAAGAGGATTTTTTGATGTGGATGTGACAAACACTGACATTACAAAAAAAGAAAGTATCAAGCGATGTGTGGAGTATGGCAGAAGATATGCAATTATGCAGAAGGGTGTGCAACCAGATTACTTGATGCCTGTAAAATTCTTGGGCGGAAATACGGAATTCGATGGATTTGCACCGAGAGAGAATATTCGTATCAAAATGAATGGTGGCGGTATGAATTTTGTACATGGTGGTATCAGTTTACAGGAAATGGTTGTTCCGGTGATTGAGTATCATTATCTCCGCAATGATTCTATGGAATATAGGCGAAATAAGCAGAAATATGATACCAAGCCGGTAACGGTCGATTTACTGTCCGCAAACCGTAAAATCAGCAATATGATTTTTTCGTTGAACTTCTATCAAAAAGATGCGGTCAGTACAAATCGTGAAGCAGAAACCTATCAAGTTTATTTTACAGATGAGGACGGCAAACAGATTAGTGATATTCAGAAGATTATTGCAGATAAGACCAGCGATAACGGTGCAGAAAGAACTTTCCGTTGTCAGTTTAATTTGAAATCTCTGAAATACAGCAATACAGCTACTTATTATCTGGTGATTGCAGATGAACAGGGATTACAGCTGCCACAGCGGGAGCCATTCCAGATTGACATCGCCTTTGCGGTGGACGAGTTTGATTTTTTTAGTTAATGCCGCAGGAGGAGAGAAAGATGGAGCAATTTACAGAGGGTGAAAGTACCCGTGAAGAAATAAAGAACAAGCTCCGTCAGAACTTTGACGGTAAGATTGTTCGGAAAGACCTGACAAAGAAAATCAAAGAAGGGGCGAATGTCCCAGTGTATGTTCTTGAGTTCTTGTTGGGACAGTATTGCAGTTCAGATGATGAGACGGTTATAGAGAAAGGCGTACAGAATGTGAAGCGTATTCTTGCTGACAACTTTGTACGCCCGGATGAATCACAGAAGATTCTGTCTCAGTTGCGTAAAAAAGGTAGTCACACGATCATTGATATGGTGACTGTTCGATTGGATATGAAAAAGGATTGCTTTTTTGCAGAGTTTTCTAATTTGGGCGTTGGTAATGTACCGATTGCCGATGAATATCCAGAAAAATTTGATCGCCTACTCTGCGGCGGTATCTGGTGTATTGTTCAGCTGGATTATGAGGTTGAAGGTGACAATAACTTTGGTATTGAGGACATTGATGGAAATCCGCTTCGTTCCAAACAGAAAAAGCAGAAAGATATTTCACCAATTAGTATCCGTAAGCTGACACCAATCCAGATGCCACACATTGATATTGATGAACTGAAGCAGGGACGAAAAGCTTTTACGAAAGATGAATGGCTGAATATTCTTCTTCGTTCTATCGGCATGGAGCCAGATGAATTTACATATCGTGAGAAATGGCTGCTTTTGACCCGCATGATTCCATTAGTTGAAAACAACTTTAATCTTTGTGAGCTGGGACCGAGAAGTACCGGTAAATCTCATCTTTACAAAGAGATTTCACCGAACAGTATTTTGATTTCCGGTGGACAGACAACGGTTGCAAACCTGTTTTACAATATGGGACGCAAAACAGTCGGACTGGTCGGCTTATGGGATTGTGTAGCTTTTGATGAAGTGGCAGGTATCAAGTTTAAAGATAAAGATGGCATTCAGATTATGAAGGATTATATGGCATCCGGCTCTTTTGCCCGTGGCAAAGAAGAAAAAGCTGCTACTGCGTCCATGGTATTTGTGGGAAATATCAATCAGAGTGTGGACGTGCTGTTGAAAACGTCCAGTTTGTTTGCACCTTTCCCGCAGGAAATGGGAACAGATACAGCATTTCTTGATCGTATGCATTGTTATCTTCCAGGATGGGAGATACCGAAGTTCAGACCGGAGCATTTTACCGATGAGTACGGTTTTATCAGTGACTATTTGGCAGAGTTCATCCGAGAGCTTCGCAAGGAGCAGTATGGAGATGCACTTGATCACTACTTCCGCTTGGGGAGAAATCTGAATCAGCGTGATACAATTGCGGTTCGTCGTATGATAGACGGTTATCTGAAGTTGATGTACCCAAATGGTGAGTTTACCAAAGAAGAACTGGAAGAAATTATTCAGATTGCATTGGAAATGCGTCGTCGTGTCAAGGAGCAATTGAAGAAACTGGGCGGTATGGAATTTTATGATGTAAACTTCTCTTATATAGATCTAGAAGATATGTCAGAACATTATGTTTCCGTACCAGAACAGGGTGGCGGTAAGCTGATACCGGATGGAATGTGTAATCCAGGACAGGTTTATACCGTATCCAGAGGAAAAAGTGGCATGATTGGTGTATTCCGTTTGGAAAGCCAGATGCTTCCAGGCAATGGCAAAATTGAACGGACTGGCTTAGGCAGTGATTCTAAATGCAAGGAAGCGGTGAACACGGCATTTAATTATCTGAAAGCCAACGGTAATCGGATCAGTGGTTCTATTAGTACATCGACCAAAGACTACATCATCAATTATCAGGATTTACAGGGAATTGGTATGACAGACAAATTGGCACTGCCAACATTAATTGCACTTTGTTCGATTGCCCTTGGAAAGCCTGTTGTCAGCAACTTGGCAGTGTTGGGAGATATAACAATTAAGAAAAGTGCAAATCACGCACTGAATTTATTGCAGTATATCATGGTAGCTTTACAAAAATAGAATAGCAGAAAAAGACAATGGCAGTGGTGACATTTCAGACATTATGAATTGGAGAAATGTTTATGACTGCTATTTTTATGTCTTTTAGCAGAAATGGGAAGAGATCCAGAAAAAGAAAGACAGAAATAATAGGATAATATAACAGAAAAGCGTTGGTAGATGGGTGGATTGAACAAGCAAGGCGAAGAAAAGAATAGAGTGCCGGATACGGCACATGATTGTCCGATTCTTTGCATCGGAGTGATGCATGAACAGCCTGTTTCAGAAAGAGAAAATCTATCGAAATGGGAGCTTTTCTCTTTCTTCCACAGTCTGTCCCTGCACCACAAAACCACCGTCATCTCCATTTTGATCTGATAACGTAGGGTGGAAAATATGGCTTGGTGGGTGTCGGTTCAGTGGTGGGGAGATGACAGGCAAGTTTCGCAAAGTGGCAAGCCACTATGCACCGGAGCCAGCCTTTGGGCTGTTCCTAAACTTGCCAGAGGGCTCTGCCCCTTGGAACCCTGGCACGTCAATGGCGTAAGTAATCCTGCGAAATGTCCACCGGACATTCCTACGGAACACTTACTGATTGACTAGGACGCCGTCCTGCACCTGTATAAGGGAGCGTTGCACTGGCATAAGGACGAGCAGATTACTCCGGAGCAGGCATTAGAATTTGGAAAAGAGTTTGCAGAAAATTGGTTCAGTGGATTCCAGACCTTAATGGCTGTGCATAAGGATAAAGATCATATCCACTGCCATCTGGTTACTAATTCAGTGAGTTATGAAGATGGAAGAAAACTGCATAACACCAAAAAGGATCTGGAACGTATGAAACAGCTTACCAATCAGATGTGCCGAGAACGTGGACTAACAGTTGTCGAGAAAGGAAAGCACTTTGATGGAAGCCAGATTGAAAAAGGGGAAGTTATTGCATGGAGTAAAGATAAATATAACCTGTTCCGTCAACAGGTAAAGGACAGTTTTGTAGCGGACTGTGCAATGGCGGTATTAAAGGCACTGGAAAATTGTATCAGCAAAGAAAAGTTTATAGAAAAAATGAAACAGTTTGGATGGAGTGTGAACTGGACAGAAAAGCGGAAACACATCACATTTCAGAATCAGGATGGAAAGAAAGTGCGTGACAGCAATCTGTCAAAAACCTTTATCCGATGGATCACTGTTTGAGGACAAAAGCAAGTACGATGCTGTAATGAGTGCGTTAGCAGGGGTGATTTATAGGGAAATGCGGTCAAAAAAGACTGTGGATTACCGGAAAGTTGAACGAGATGAGCAGGTTCAAATGGTGGCGGAAGAACCGGTTAAATATGGGAAATAAAAAAGAAACTATGATGGTATGAAAAGGCAAGGGAGGGTTTTTATGTGGCTAGATAATGCGTCAGATATTGATATTTTATTTTATGAGCCGTATGCAAGAATAATTGCCGATATTGCAAAAAATGAACAATATAATCCATTGACAGTTGGTGTGTTTGGATTATGGGGTGCAGGAAAATCAACCTTATTGAAGTTAATAGGTGAAAAACTTAAGAGTCAGGATGGAATTATTTGTGTAACTATTAATGCATGGATGTTTGAATCATATGACGATGCTAAAACTGCAATTATGGAGGCTTTATTACAGGAACTTAAAGAGGAAGTTCCTGTAGAAGAAACTAAAGTACTCTATCCGTGAAAAGTATCCACCAATGAATGGATTTGATGTAGAACTGGACAAAGAATACATTGAAAAAATTATTCAATTGCCAATATATATCCCGGAGTTATCGGCAAAGGATATACAAAATTATCTATTATTATTGGTCACACAAAGCTATTTGGAACAAGAGAGTTTTAAGCATCTAATAGATAAGATATTCGAAGAAAAAAGAACAATTTCTGGGGATGTAATTACGCTAGAAGAAATTAATAAGTCGATTGGTGAGTTAGGATTGAATTGGCAGGATGGAGGACAAACAGCTTTTAATGAGACGGCGAAAATTATTGATGAAATAAGAGAAATTGTTGCATCTACATTGAAAGGCAATCCACGCCAGGCAAAACGCTTTTTGAACACATTTATTACCAAACGCCAGTTGGCAAAAATTTATTATGGTGATGAAATTGATATTTCCATTTTAGCCAAATTATTAGTGTTGCAAAAGTTGGATAATGACTTGTTTATACAATTGAATGAATGGAATAAAGAATTTGATACTGAAAATAAAGAATTTAAGGAAATTCGAACAAAAGTGATGGAGGGAAATGTTGATGCTCAGAATCCGTGGAACACATCACAAATAAAAAAGTGGCTAGAATGCAAACCTGTTGAATTAGAAAAATATCGATTGGAAAAATATTTTTATTTGACAAGAGAAAATTTGAAAAGATCTAGTATTGACGAGTCTGGATTCAGTAAAAATACGAAAGAAATTTTGGAAAGAATTGGACGAGCTAAATCTGGTCAAATGGTGGCTATTATAAAAGATATGGAAAAGTTGAGAGCAGAAGAAATTGCGGATACATTTAAGGTTGTTGTATCAAAAATCGAAAAAGGTGAAATGAAATTTTTTGTTGTAAGAGATTTGTTTTTGAATTTTGATGCATATAAAGGAAAAATAGTGGATGCAATTGGAAAATCAACAGTTCCAATTAAAGCAGGTGATATGGCTGCATTAAGAACAATGTATAATAGTGATACGGGAAATATGAATACTGTATTAGAAACCATGGTAAAAAGAGGAACGTTAACAGACGAGCAGATTACAGAAATAAAAGAGCAGAGGAAAAGCTAATATGGGTACATCAAAAGGATATATAGCACCAACAACATCGCATTGGTCAACCGCAAAAAGAGCAGTGACGGCCTTTATAAATAATAGAGACTTTGATTCTAAAGCGAAAGCTGCTAGTAAATATGCTACAGCAATGAAAACAGATATGTCGACAGGTGGTAGTTTTCAATCGGCAGCTGCAAGAACTTTAGGCTTTGCACAAAAAGTTGCGTCTGGTGGGCTGGACAATGCTTTGCGTGAATATAATAGAGAGGATCTTATAGGGAAGCCGTCGGAAGTTGTTTGGACAGAATTACTGCATGAATTCACAAATTCTGGAGCATCTGTAGAAGATAATATGGCAGCAGACGCATTGTCACAGGCTATGGATAATTTGGAAATAGAAGATATTGCGGATATAGGGAATGTTTCAGTTGATATATTACTGAAGGAAATGTTGAAAGAATACATAAAAGAAAATTTTGATTTTAGATATGAAGAAAAAATATCCAAAGGGAAAACACCTGCACAAACATCTGCAATTTTAAATGATATGCATGAATATATAGAAAATAGTATTGACGGTGATTTGAACTTGGATAATTTGAAATCGGTTGATTTTTCTAACATGGGAACATCACAAATCGTGGAGGATGCATTAAGAGATGCCTTGTCTGTATTTGAAAAGTATTATGGGGAGGAGTAGAAATGCGGTTTTGGGTTGATAAGGAACAAGAGAAAAAGCCAGATGGCGAATGGAAAGATGCATATGTTTTTTCGATTAATCGAAAACAATATAGTACGATATTTACAAATATAACGAATAGCTGGTACCGGATGGACCAAATGCAGATTCCTGCAATATATGAGGATTTATTTATAATAGGTTTGAGTATTTTTGCTTTAGACAAAAGAGTATCCAGAAGAAGGTTTAAAAATTGTTGGACTAGAGATATAAATGTATCAATTCCGGTATTGGAATATGATAAATGGAAGGATACGGGCTTACAATGGGAAAAAATGCTTGGATTTTTAACGGGAGATCATTGGCATATTGTATTTAGAAAAAGCGAAGTAATATATAGCTATAGAGAGCATGCAAATAGGATTCATTTGAATGTTCAGGATTGTGATTGTGTATGTTTGTTTTCAGGAGGATTGGATTCTTTTTGTGGTGCAATTAGACTATTAGAAGAAGGGGGATCTCCTTGCCTGGTTGGACATAATGAATATCCTAAACTTGCAAAAAGACAGAATTTATTTGTCAGGACTTTTCAGGATCTTTATCCAGAACAATCTGTTAAATTTATTAGTTTTACAGCAAATTCCAGAGCTCCTATAAGTGAAAAAGAAGGAATATTAAAGGGGAGCGAAAATACTTCTCGTGGCAGGTCATTACTGTTTTTATGTGCAGCACTTAGCGTGGCTGGTATTTTAGGAGAAAATGTACCGGTTTATATTCCGGAAAATGGATTCATCGGACTCAATATTCCACTAACGGGAGGAAGAAAAGGGACTTGCAGTACAAGAACTACTCACCCATATTTTTTAAGACAATTTAATGGTATCTTAGAACAGGTAGGAATAAAGAATACTATTACTAATTTTTTTGCGTACAATACAAAGAGAGAGATTGTAGGACAAGTTAAAGATACAGATGCATTTAAAAGCTGTTATGCAGATACAATTTCATGCTCACATCCTTGTTTAGCAAGATATAATAAAAAGGGCTCTAAAGAATATCCTGTAAACTGCGGATACTGTTATCCGTGTTTGATACGCAAAAGTTCACTTTTGGACATAGATGAGATAAAAAAATATTCTTATCAGGGAGAAGCTTATGATTTTTTGATAGAATATGAAGAAAGTGAGAAGAGTGCAGATTTAAGAGCGGTGCTTGGAAGTATCTATCGTTGTAAACATTCTTCGGATAAAGAATTAAAAAGATATATTAGATGCGTAGGAGAATTAACAGAAGAGGAAGTTGAAAAATTTTTATCATTATACAAGAAAAGTATAGAGGATTTAGTACAACTTTTTTCCGCAGATCAGAGAATGAAGGAGTATCTGGGATTATGATTCAACACCTTATTGATACACACTTTCATCTGGATTATTACAAAGAGCATCAGAAAATATATGACGGAATAAATGAAAGAAAACAATATACATTGTGCATGACGAATTCGCCTGGAGTATATATATCCTGTAAACGCATATATCCGGAAACAAAATATTTGAAATTTGCACTTGGATTCCATCCACAGGATGTATCACTGAAAGATGCGGATTTTTATGATTTTATGCAATTGGTAAATACAACTAATTATGTAGGAGAAATAGGACTTGATTTTTCAAGACAAAGTTATATTTCGCGTAATAAACAATGTATGTATTTTGAGCAAATTGTAAGAGTGTGTGCAGAAAAGGATAAATTAATGTCTGTGCATCTTAGAAGAGCGGAGGAAGAAGCAATATCTATTTTGAAAAAATATCGTCCTCGTAGGTGCATTATTCATTGGTTTAATGGAAACGGAGAGCAATTGCAACAATTAGTGGATATAGGATGTTATTTTTCACTTAATTCTAACATGGTAACAAATGAAAAGAATAAAGAAAAATTGTATTTGATACCAAAAACAAGAGTATTAACGATATTTGTATTCTTGCTTACGGGCATGATGTTGTTTAGCCAGATACTTTTTATTATCTTTGCAATGTTTTTACCTATCAGCTTTCTACTTTCCATGATACCGAGCTATGAAAGCATGGCAAAACAGGCAATCGTTAGGGTGTTTAATACCATTATGACACGGGCAGGAATAACGCTCATTGTAACGGTGGCGTTCAGCATTTCCAGTATGTTTTATAACATTTCCACGGACTATCCGTTCTTCATGGTGGCGTTCTTGCAGATAGTATGTTTTGCTGGTATCTATATGAAGCTGGGCGATTTAATGAATATGTTCTCTTTGAACGCTAATGATAGTCAAAGCATGGGACGAAGAATTTTCCGCAGACCGTATCTGTTTATGCGACATAGAGCTAGGCGTATGGAACACCGTATTGCAAGGGCGGTAAGTGCTGGCGGTATTTCGGGCGGTGTCGCTGGTGCGGTGGCTGGAAGTGCCGTTGCTGGCAAGAGGGCTGAAAGAAAAAATACAGCTTCTAAAGAAAATCGGGGCAATATCACTTCCAGCATGGGACAGCGTGCAGGCTCAAAGGTGGGTGCTGTCTTAGATACGAAAAATAAAGTGAAAGACAAGGCAAACGCTGTCAAAGAAAACATCAAGGATATGCCGACACAGACCGCTTATGCGGTGTATTCCGCAAAGGAAAAGGCAAAGTCCAGCGTGTCTGACTTTAAGCGTGGCATGGTGCAGGAACAGCAGTCCAGACAGACGGGACAATTGGAAAAGCAGGAGCAACGCAGACAGAATATCGCTGACAAGCGTATGGAACTTCAAAAGGCACAAGAAGCAAGGCAGGCACAGCGAAAGGCTGACGGATCAGCGACAACGGGAGCTACCCGTCCCCATGAGCGACCAGCCACAGCTTCAACCATTCCAAAGCCGAGTGCGGAAAAAATGCAGGAAGTGAAACGCCCTGCCACAGCGACCACTTCAAAAGCAAGTGAGCCAGTCAAGACAAATGTTATCAAAGAGCGTCCGCTATCTTCTGGTGCTTCTGATAGAAAAGCGACCCAGCCTGCACAGCCAGTACATAGGCAGAATGTAGAAAAAGTGGTATCGCAGGAAACACACCAGAATGACACCAAAGACCGCAGGATAAAGGTTCAGCAAACACAAACCGTCCAGAAGAACCAACAGACCATAGAGAAAACTCGTAACCTTGTAACGAAGAAAGGACAGAAGAAAAAATGAAACTGAAACATATCGCTCTTATCGGCAATCTGTTTCCTATCCTCTTTTCTCTGGTGCTTTTCTTTGGGGTGCTGATTAGTGCGGACAGCGACGATGAGAACAGCAACTTTTCTTCTGGCATTACGGGTATGAACTTATCCGCAGAAGTCTTGAAACATCAGCCTATGGTGGAAAAGTACGCCAGAGAAAACGGTATCTCCGAGTATGTCAATGTGCTACTTGCTATCATTCAAGTAGAAAGTGGTGGTACGGCAGAAGATGTTATGCAGAGTTCGGAAAGTCTGGGTTTACCGCCCAACTCTTTAGATACGGAAAGCTCAATCAAGCAGGGGTGTAAGTATTTTGCGTCCCTGCTTTCTTCCTGCAAAAATCAAGGTATCGACGACTTGAATGTAGCAATACAGTCTTATAACTATGGCGGTGGCTATGTGGGATATGTGGCAGGAAAAGGAAAAAAACACACTTTTAATCTTGCAGAGAGCTTCGCCCGTGAGAAATCGGGTGGAAAGAAAGTAACCTACACCAACCCGATAGCCGTTGCTAAGAATGGGGGCTGGCGGTATGGCTATGGAAATATGTTCTATGTGGAAGTAGTCAATCAGTATTTAGCAGTTCCGCAGGTATCGGGAGAACTGGCACAAAAGGTAATGAATGAAGCGTTGAAATATCAAGGCTGGAAGTATGTGTATGGTGGCAGTAACCCGAATACTTCCTTTGATTGTTCGGGATTGACGCAATGGTGCTATGGAAAAGCTGGTATCTCCTTACCGAGAACAGCACAAGCACAGTATGACGCAACCCAACATCTGCCACTCTCGCAGGCAAAAGCAGGCGATTTGGTGTTTTTCCATTCCACCTATAACGCTGGTTCGTATGTAACACACGTCGGTATTCTTGTTTCGCCGACACAGATGTACCACGCAGGCGACCCGATAGGATATGCAGACCTAAGTAGTAGTTACTGGCAACAGCACTTAATCGGTGCAGGACGAGTAAAACAATAGAAAGGACTTGAAAAATATGTTTAAGAAGAATAAGAAACAGACAGAAACTATCAAAGAACCAAAAGAAAAAAAGGTGCGTACTGTCAAGGTAGGCACACATAAGAAAACCGTGATTGCGTTGTGGGTGGTGCTTGTCGCAAGCGTGAGCTTTGGGGTGTATAAGAATTTTACGGCTATCGACCAGCACACCACCCATGAAAAAGAAATCATTGAACTTCGCTTGCAG
>NZ_JBCOME010000006.1:49030-101191 GCF_040924365.1 Ruminococcus sp. 1001136sp1_2201st1_G3_2201SCRN_220225
CCGATATACCGACCAGCTCCACGGTTACAGATGTGATTGTGTGGAGTATCGAACAGTTGGGAGCGGACACTTTTTCTGCTACCTACGAAGTAGATCAGCAGATAAAAGAGGGAGAACAGACAAGCAATGTGAAAGCAACCTATACTGTAAAAGTCTATGTGGACGCAGACGGGGATATGGTAATCGTTCAAAACCCTACCCTTGCACCAGCAGTTGAAAAATCAGACTATGAGCCTAAGACACCAGAAGCAGACGCAAGCGTGGACGCTGATACGGTAAATGACGCTACCGCTTTTCTGGAAACATTCTTTAAGCTGTACCCAACAGCGACGGAAAAAGAGCTTGCTTACTATGTATTGGGAAATGTGATTGAACCTATCGGCAGGGACTACCTTTATTCTGAACTGGTAAACCCTATCTTTATAAAGGACGGCGACAATGTGAAAGTCAAGGTTGCGGTAAAATTCATTGATAATCAGACAAAGTCTACGCAGGTATCGCAGTATGAGCTTGTGCTACATAAGGATAGTAACTGGAAGATTGTAGGATAAATGATATAGCGTGCATTTCTTATCAGATTTGCACGCTTTTACAAAACGACAAGAAAACTGTGCAAAAATATTGACTTGTAATGACCGAATGCTATAATATAAATGACAAGTGTACTTGGTATTATTTGAAAGGAGCGTTATATAATGGATAAAGAAAAAATACTATCACAAAACAAAAAAGAGAATCTATATCTTGATGAATACGAAAAACATATTAAACTTCAAGGGAAATCTTTTGGCTTAATGTTTGTTTTATTTATCTGCATTTTAATTCTTCTCATTAAAGCAGTTTGTAAAGAACCCTACTATGACATAATGACAATTATTGGGTCTGTGGCATTTGGCTCTATGGGTTATGAAGCACATATTTCAAAAAATAAATCCAAATTTGTTATTGCTTTATTCTTTCTTCTATTTATGGGGTATTACTTTTATAAATTTTTAATGATAGGTTTATAGAATGGACGAACATTTAATTTTGCGAAACAGATTAAAAACTGTACGAAAAGAAAAAAAATTATCACAAACAGAATTAGCTGAACTAGTCGGGGTTTCTCGGAATACAATTAGTTCTATTGAAACTGGACAATTCAATCCAACAGCAAAATTGGCATTAGTGCTTTGTATAGCTTTAGATAAAAAATTTGAAGAATTATTTTATTTTGATTAAAGGAGAGAACGATTATGGAATTAGAGGAATTGATTGTTGAAATAGTTATAGGATTGTTTTTACTTTTTATATCTTATCAAATAGGAATAAAAGAGAATATTACTTTATTACATGGTTATCATTATACACAACTTGACCCTAAAGATAAAAAGGTGTTTACAAAAAAAATAGGAATAGGCACTTTACTGGTTAGTATTGGTATTCTTGTTATGCCGATTATCAATTTAATCTCTCATTCTGAATTAGGCTATTACATAGGTCTTATTTTGATTGTTGTAGGAGTGTTTTATATCATATTCATCATTGTAAAATACAATGGAAAACTTATTAGCTTTAAAAAGTAGAATTGAGGTATGAATATGATAGGACTGAACAAAAGAGATATAAAAAAGGCATTGAAAGCTGGTGCAAAAGCTGGCGGTGTATCATTGGCTGATGTTCGGGCGGATATTGAAGCTACGATTGATGAAGCTATGAATAGCACCGACCCAGAGGTGCAGGCAAATTTCAAAAAGTATTTTGGGAATAAACGCCCTACACCAGAAGAATATATTTATATCATTACGAAAAAGACAAAGGCAAAATTATAATAAAAGGGTCGTGGAAATGCTTCACAAAATTGTGATCTGCATTATCACGGCTCTTTTACTCTCTGTTTACTTTCAAAACTGTAAGTGTAATTGAATACTGCCCTTGCTATAATTTAATTGTATTCCAAAACAAATAAATGTGGCAGGAAGAAAGGAGCGATTTTTAATGGAACACATTTTAAATTTAGAGCAAGTAAAAAAATACTACGGGGGTAACTCTGGAAATATCACAAAGGCAGTAGACGGTATTTCTATGTATGTAGATAAGGGCGAATTTGTCGCAATCATGGGAGCTAGTGGTTCTGGAAAGACTACCCTATTAAACTGTATCTCTACGATTGATACTGTAACCAGCGGACACATTACAGTCAATAATCAAGATATTACCAAAATCAAGGATAAAGATTTTGCTGATTTCAGACGTGAAAATTTAGGGTTCATTTTTCAAGATTTCAACCTTTTAGATACTTTAACGATTGGAGAAAACATTTCTTTATCATTGGTTATCAACAAACAGAATCCTACTGATATTGAGAAAAGAGTTCATGCTATCGCCGATAAATTGGGTATTCGTGATATTTTATCGAAATTTCCTTATGAAGTTTCTGGCGGACAAAAACAGCGTTGTGCTTGTGCTAGAGCCTTAATCAATGAACCGAAACTGATTTTAGCTGATGAACCGACGGGAGCTTTGGACTCAAAAGCTTCCAGATTATTACTGGAAACAATGTCTGAAATCAACAAGAAAATGCAGGCTACTATTTTAATGGTAACACATGACCCGTTTAGTGCGTCTTTCTGTGAACGTATTTTGTTCTTGAAAGACGGTAAAATATTCAATGAAATTTTCAGAGGGGAAAAAAGCAGAAAAGATTTCTTCAATGAAATACTGGATATATTAACCTTGCTCGGAGGTGAAGTGGGAAATGTTAGGTAAGTTAGCGTATAGAAATACAAAAAGAAATATTAAAGATTATTTGATTTATCTGATAACCGTTACTGCATCCTTTTCTCTTATATTTGCTTTTAATTTGGTGGCAAATTCTGATGAAATTGTAAAGTTATGTTCCAGTATGGATGCATTTAAGAATTCATTGTTCGCTGTAAATATTCTTATTATTTTTGTGATATGCTTTTTGATCAACTATACAACGAAATTTATGTTTGAAAAAAGAAGTAAAGAATTAGGAACATATATGCTTCTTGGCATTAAGAAAAAAGAAATTGCCCACTTAGTTGTAATTGAAAACATACTGTTGGGAATTTTAGCAATTGTATTAGCTATTCCTATTGGCTTTTTATTCAGCCAGTTTGTGTCGTTAGTAATTGTAAACTTACTGGGTATTCCAAAAACTCTCTTTATTTCTTTGAATTTTGTTTCTATTGGACTATTGATAATTTATTTTTTAACTATTTATGTTTTGGTTTTACTTAATCTATTAAGAAGAATAAGTAAAATGACGATACGTGATTTTCTTTACTTTGATAAACAAAATGAAAAGAAAATGTTCCGTGACAGTAAAAAAAGAAATGTCATTTTTGTTTTAAGTATTATTCTTGGTGTGATTTCTCTTTTTCTCTGGAATTCACGTTGTACTATGGATAATTTTAATAAGCAAGAAACACTCACCTGTTTGATGGTAAGCGTAATCATGTTGATTATCAGCATTTATGGTATGTGGCATTGATATTCGTGTCCTTGATGATGAGCTGGCAGAAGCCTTGAAAAAACTTCCAGAAAGAAAGAGAAATACTCTGTTAATGTATTACTTCTTGGAAATGACAGAAAGTGAAATTGCCAACTTACAAAAGATTACGCAAAGCGGTGTATTTAGAAACCGACATCATGCTTTGGAAACTATGAAAAAAATACTAAAGGAGAAGCAGTAAAATGAAGCAAACATTTAAGAAGCCGTCCTACTATTTGCTTTCGCAAGCAATGGACGGGGACGAAAAAGCGATTGAAAAAATACTGGCATTTTATGACCCGTACATATCAAAGTGCTGTTTGCGCCCACTCTATGATGAATACGGCAATGTCTATATTGTTGTAGATATGGAGTTAAAGGGACTTATCCGAGAAGCACTTATCAAAATGATTTTAGGGTTTGATATTGCCTTAGAAATCGAAGAAGAATAAGCAGTTTTTAGCAGAGCATGGTTTAATGTTCCCCTCTTTCCTGCTCTGCCCTGCTTTTACATGAAAGCAACACGCTTTCGCCACAGCTCTTTGACAACTGAATAAAGCAGACAGATACGTTTGTGAGATAGCGAGCCACGGGGACTGTACGCCACGACCTTTCCAAAAGAAAGCGAGCGACTCACGCAGTGATCCGAGAGCGACTGTTGGAAAAGTCGTTTTGCCATGACCTATCCTCACAGAATAATGATACGTCCGCATGGTGCGGTTCTGCCCACAAGAATGGGAATAGTTGAGATACTAATGGAGCTTTCCAAAGCCGTCTGTCTGCTTATGTAACTTATAAATAGACACACAGTAAAGGGGGTGTTACATTATGTTAAATACTGATGTGTTAAATGATGTGATGTTCCAGCGAGGTAAGGTGTTGGAATATGAATAAAACGAAGATAAGAGCAACGGAACAGCCGATTGCTGTTGATATAGAGGGACTGTCTGCTAGGTTATCTTGTGGTCGTGCTACTGCAAGAAAGATTGGCGAGCAGGCAGGAGCAAAAATTGTGATAGGTCGCAGGGTTCTTTATTCCATAGAAAAAGTCAAGAAATACTTGTTATATTTGGAAGAATAGAGCGATTTTCTATTTATGTTCTCTGGCGTGTGTAGTATAATAAGAAAGGACAAAGCACGCTGTGAGAACAAGAAAAGAGGCTTTTTCAGAAAGGAATGGTTCTCATGGCAATTAGTAGAAAAGACCCAAAAGGAAGAAAATTAAGAGAGGGCGAAAACTGGCGTAATGATGGAAGATACAGTTATCGTTATACAGATGTAAGAACAGGCAAGAGATTGACAGTCTATGCACAAGATTTACCAGAGCTTCGAGAAAAAGAGAAGCAGATTGCAAAAGATATGGAAGATAATATATTGACAGACGGAGCAATCAAAAAAATGACGCTTAACACGTTGTTTGAGCGTTATATGGCAACTCGTGAGCTGGCTGATACTACAAGAGTTAGTTATGTTCGTGCTTGGGAAAACAGAGTAAAAGACGAGATTGGAAATATTAAAGTTGTTCAGCTTTTACCCTCACATATTAAAGCGTATTATGCGAAACTTTCCAAAGCTGGATATGCTTATTCTACAATCAAGTATATTCACAACCTGCTTTATCCTGCATTAGAAATGGCTGTTGATGATGATATTATCCGAAAGAACCCTGCAAAAAGTTCCATTAGTGATTATGGAAAACCAGCAGAGGAAAAAGAAGCCTTAACAGTTTCTCAACAAGAAAAGTTTATGGAGTTTGTAAAACAGAGCAATGTCTATAACACATATTATCCTATGTTTACCATAATGATTGGTACGGGGTTAAGATGTGGGGAGCTTATTGGTCTTACATGGAAAGATATAAACATCAAGGCAAAAACGGTTAATGTAGACCACCAGCTCATTTATAAGAATTTAGGCGACGGTTGCAAGTTCCATATCTCAACACCAAAAACGTCGTCGGGTATTCGTATTATACCTATGACACAAGAAGTTGCAAAAGCCTTTGAGGAACAAAGAAAAATCAATTTTATGCTTGCAAAGGATAAGAGCATTGAGGTGGACGGGTGTTCGGGGTTTGTCTTTACAGCAAAATCGGGCAGACCGCTTATGCCGAATGGCGTAAATAGTGTTTTATACAACATTGTAGACGCATATAACAAAACCGAAGTAGAGAGAGCAAAAAAAGAGCATAGGAAAGCAGAGCTGTTACCAAAGTTTTCAGCTCATGTAATGCGTCACACAGCTTGTACCAGAATGGCAGAGTGCCGTATGGACGTAAAAGTTCTTCAATATATTATGGGACACGCTCATATAGATGTAACAATGGAAGTGTATAACCATATTGGAGAGCTGACAAGGATTGAAAATGAGATTGCAAGACTAGATAGTATGGTGTTAAATGCTTGACACCACAAAAAGAGAAATTGGTGTCAAATTGGTGTCAAAACAGAAAAAATCACAATTTCAAAAGAAATAAGATACTGCAAACCATTGATTTTAAAGGGTTTGCAAAAAAAATCTCAAAAAATTAGCACTCACCTATTGACAGTGCTAACAATCCATGCTATATTAAAAACCGTAATAAGAAACTACCTATACAAAACGCAGCCCCTGCGAGTTACTTTTTTAAAGAGCCGCGGCAGCTGCGTTTTATATATAAAAATAGGTGGGTGAAATTATTTTCATTCACCCAAGCTGAAGGAGGAGAGCCTATGAACATCAGCAAATTTACGCAGAAATCCGTACAGGCTGTTCAGGATCTGGAGAAGGTTGCTTACGAATACGGCAATCAGGAAATCGAACAGGAACATCTGTTATATACCCTCCTGACACAGGAAGACAGCCTGATTCTCAAGCTTATTGAGAAAATGGAAATAAATAAAGATTATTTTATTGATACTGTAAAGAAAGCTCTGGATGCCAAGGTAAAGGTATCCGGCGGAGAACTCAGATTCGGACAGTATCTGAATAAGGCTTTGGTAAATGCAGAAGATGAAGCTAAGGCAATGGGAGATGAATACGTATCCGTAGAGCATCTTTTCCTGGCCCTGCTGAAATATCCAAGCCCCAGCATGAAGAAAATCTGGAGCGAATTTGGCATTACCAAAGAGCGCTTCCTGCAGGCACTTTCCACAGTACGTGGAAACCAGCGTGTGGTAAGCGACAATCCGGAAGCCACCTATGATACTTTAAATAAATATGGCGAGGATCTTGTGGAGAAAGCAAGAAGTCAGAAGCTGGATCCGGTCATCGGACGTGACAGTGAGATCCGGAATGTGATCCGTATTCTTTCCCGTAAGACCAAGAACAACCCGGTTCTCATCGGTGAACCTGGTGTTGGTAAAACAGCCGCTGTGGAAGGTCTTGCACAGCGAATTGTAGCAGGAGATGTTCCGGAAGCACTGAAGGATAAGAAAATTTTTGCCCTGGATATGGGTGCACTGGTAGCAGGTGCCAAATACCGTGGTGAATTTGAGGAACGTCTGAAAGCAGTTCTTGAAGAGGTAAAAAAGAGCGAAGGTCAGATCATCCTGTTTATTGATGAGCTTCATCTGATCGTAGGTGCAGGTAAGACGGATGGCGCAATGGATGCCAGCAATATGCTGAAACCAATGCTTGCCCGTGGTGAGCTTCACTGCATCGGTGCTACCACACTGGATGAGTATCGTCAGTATATTGAGAAAGACGCTGCCCTGGAACGTCGTTTCCAGCCGGTTATGGTGGATGAGCCAACTGTGGAAGATACCATTTCTATCCTTCGAGGTCTGAGAGAACGTTACGAAGTATTCCATGGTGTTAAAATCACAGACAGCGCACTTGTTGCAGCTGCAACACTTTCACATCGTTATATTACAGACCGTTTTCTTCCGGATAAGGCAATTGACCTGGTAGATGAGGCCTGTGCCCTGATCAAAACAGAGCTGGATTCCATGCCAACTGAGCTGGATGAGCAGCGCCGTAAGATCGATCAGATGAAAATGGAAGAGTTGTCTCTGAAGAAGGAAACCGATAATTTAAGCAAAGAGCGTCTGGAAGAACTTCAGAAGGAACTTGCGGAAATGCAGGATTCCTTCAATACCCAGAAGGCTCAGTGGGAGAACGAGAAACATTCTGTAGAGAAGCTTCAGAAGCTTCGTGAACAGATTGAGGATATGAACAAACAGATCCAGATCGCAAGACAGAACTATGATCTGGAGAAAGCTTCCGAACTGCAGTATGGCGAGTTGCCGAAATTACAGCAGCAGCTGGAAATCGAAGAGCGCAATACAAAAGAGAGCGACAGAAGCCTTGTCCACGAAGTAGTAACAGACGATGAGATCGCAAGGATCATTTCCCGTTGGACCGGCATTCCGGTAGCAAGGCTGACAGAGGGAGAGCGTGCCAAACTGCTTCATCTGGAAGATGAGCTCCACAAACGTGTTATCGGTCAGGACGAGGGTGTACGCCGTGTAACCGATGCCATCCTTCGTTCCAAAGCAGGAATCAAAGATCCGACCAAACCAATCGGTTCTTTCCTGTTCCTTGGACCTACCGGTGTTGGTAAAACAGAGCTTGCCAAAACCCTTGCACAGACTCTTTTCGATGATGAGCAGAATATGGTTCGTATCGACATGAGCGAGTACATGGAGAAATACTCTGTATCCAGACTGATCGGAGCTCCTCCAGGATATGTTGGATACGAGGAAGGCGGACAGCTTACAGAGGCTGTTCGTCGGAAACCGTACAGCGTTGTACTTTTCGATGAGATTGAGAAGGCACATCCAGATGTATTCAATGTACTTCTGCAGGTACTGGATGATGGTCGTATTACCGATTCCCAGGGACGTACTGTAGACTTCAAGAATACAATTCTGATCATGACCTCCAATATCGGATCTCCTTATCTGCTGGATGGTATTGATGAAAATGGAGAAATCAAGGAAGAAGCCCAGAAAGAGGTTATGGATGATCTGCGCGGACATTTCCGTCCGGAATTCCTGAACCGTCTTGATGAGATCATTCTGTTTAAGCCGTTGACAAAAGATAATATTGGTAGTATCGTTGATCTGATGGTAAAAGAGCTGAATGACCGTCTTGCCGACCAGGAGCTTTCCCTGGAGCTGACAGATGCAGCCAAGAAGGATGTCATTGACAATGGTTACGATCCTGTCTACGGTGCAAGACCTCTGAAGCGTTATCTTCAGAAATATGTAGAGACACTGACTGCCAGAAAAATCCTTTCAGGCGAAGTCCATACCGGCGATACACTGGTACTGGATGTGGAGAATGGAGAGTATGTGGTTAAAGTGAAGTAAAGGAAAAGAAAAGGAGTCCAAGTCTTATGATACCAAAAGATCCTATGATTCTGCTTAGTTATGTAAATACCCAGCTTCGGGATTATTACGATTCTCTGGAAGCACTGTGCACCTGCCGCGGACTGAACAGGGAATCCCTGTTGGATAAGATGGATTCCATCGACTACCACTACGACGAAGAGACCAACCAGTTTATTTGAAATCACAATATTCAATACCGCTTGTCAAAGCTGTGAAAACCGCTTGGCAGGCGGTATTTTTTTGTAACAGGAAATTCCTGTTACGCATTACATAAAAAGCCTGCCGGGCAGGATTCTTTTTATCATGAAAACTCCGGACAACAGATACTGTGGTCTTATACATAATAATTAGCCGACAAAATAAATACATATTTTTAATTCAATAAAATTAAGCTATAAATCTAAAAAAAATATAAACTGCACAAAAAACACTTGCGTTTTTTGTGTAAAAGTGTAAACTATAAAATTAGTCGGCTAACTAATACGAGAAAGCTGAACAGGAACCTGAAACTGTGGTACATATTCTGAAGCCTGTATCCTAGAGCCTGTTTGAAAAATCATTCCTGCAATCTGCACGCCCCACTTTGCGGTATATTTTGCCCGAATTCGGTTGCCGTAGCCCGCTACGGCGCCCTCCTCCGGACAAAATCTCCCACAAATTGTGACGCACATCTTGCAGAAAGCCTTTTTCAAACACGCTCTGGTTTCAGACAGCAAGTGAGGTGAGAATTTGGAAAACGACAATGAGAAAAGCATTCAACGTCTGATTATGGAAATCAGCCGCATGTATATGGAAAAATGCTTTGGTAAACTTAAAAGTCTGGGAATCCATCCAAGACAAATGCCGATTCTGGCTGTTCTGTGGAAAGAAGACGGATGCAGCCAGAAAGAACTGGCCAGCCAGTTAGGCGTGAAGCCGCCTACTGTTACCGTAAGTATCCAACGCCTGGAAAAAATCGGTATTATAGTTCGAAAACAGGATGAAAAAGATCAACGCATAAGCCGGATTTATCTTACAGAAGAAGGAAAAGCAATAATTAATGAAGGTATGCGCATGGCAAAGGAAGGAGAAAAACAGGTTCTGAACGGATTTTCCGAAAGTGAGTTATGTCTGATGAAACGATTCTGCATACAGATTAAGGAAAATATTGCGGCAATGCCAGCACCAGAGTTTTCACCGGAAGAAATGTGCATGGGACATTTTTGCCATAATAAAAAGTAGCACAGGAAACTGAAAAACAAAGCAAAAGGCAGAAAAGCCTGGATGTTTTGAAAAATGTAGAAAGGACAACCCAAGCATGATTAAATTAATGAAGTATCTGAAAAAATCAGCAGGCTATATCGTCCTGATCATTGGACTGCTGTTTTTGCAGGCATACTGTGATCTGTCCTTGCCGGATTATACCTCCAAGGTAATTAACGTAGGGATCCAGCAGGGGGGAATACCAGATGGTGTTCCGGAAAAAATGCGTCAGAGCACAATGGAAAATCTGCAGATTTTTATGGACGAAGACACACAGAAAGAAGTTCAGGACTCTTATGTCCTGGATGGAGACACATATGAACTGAAAGATGGCATTACAGGGGATAAACGTGAGGAATTAAACGATCTTCTGTGCAAACCTCTGATGATGTACACCTCTTTTACCTCTGGCAGTGAAGAGAGCCAGAAAATGCTTTCCCAGATGCAGGTATCGGAAGGAACGGACCCAATGCAGGTTTTGTCAGCAATGCCGGAGGATGCAAAAAAACAGATGCTGGAGGCTGCAGATGAGAAGCTTTCTGACATGCCGGAATCTATTCTTACACAGGCCGCTGTCAGTGGTGTGAAAGCAGAATACGAAGCTATGGGCGAGGATCTGGATGCAATTCAGATGAATTACATCCGGACATCCGGAATCCAGATGGTCCTGATGGCGCTGGTGATCATGCTGGCCGCTGTAAGTGTTACTTTCCTTTCAGCAAGAGTGGCAGCAGCCCTTGGACATGATCTGCGAGATAATGTATACCGCAAGGTCATTCATTTCTCCAGCAACGAATATCATAAATTTTCCACTGCATCCCTGATCACGCGAAGTACCAACGATGTGCAGCAGGTGCAGCAGGTTATGACCATGATGTTCAGAATCGTTCTGTATGCGCCCATCCTTGGCATCGGAGGCGTGCTCAAGGTTCTCCAGACCGATTCCTCCATGACCTGGATCCTTGGAGCCGCAGTAGCTATCATTCTGATTGTTATTTTTGTACTGTTCCAGATTGCAATGCCGAAATTCACCAGGCTGCAGACTCTCATTGACCGTCTGAACCTGGTAACCAGGGAAATCCTTACCGGAATCCCGGTTATCCGCGCGTTCAGCCGTGAGAAGCATGAGGAAGAGCGTTTTGAAAAAGCAAATATGGATCTGACAAAAACAAACCTGTTTGTAAACCGCTGTATGACATTTATGATGCCGATCATGATGCTGATCATGAACGGTGTATCTGTAGCGATTATCTATTTCGGTGCACATGGCGTTGACAATGGAACTATGCAGGTAGGAAATATGATGGCATTTATCCAGTACGCAATGCAGATTATTATGTCCTTCCTGATGATCACAGCAATCTCCATTATGCTCCCAAGGGCAAACGTGGCAGCCGGCCGAATCTGTGAGGTTCTGGAAATGGAGCCATCTGTAAATGATCCGGAGGAACCGGTAATGCCAGATAAGCAGGAAAAAGGAACGGTCGAATTTGACCATGTAAGCTTCGCTTATCCGGAAGCAGGGGAAAATGTCATCAACGATATTACCTTTAAGGCAGAAAAAGGCCAGACTGTTGCTATCATCGGAAGTACCGGAAGCGGCAAGAGTACACTGGTCAACCTGATCCCCAGATTTTATGATGCAACGAAGGGCTGTGTCAAAGTAGATGGTGTGGATGTACGAAATATGACACAGCATGAGCTTCGTGACCGTCTGGGCTATGTACCTCAGAAGGGAGTCCTGTTCTCTGGAACCATCGATTCCAACATTCGTTACGGTAAGCCGGATATGCCAGAGGAAGATGTAAAACTGGCAGCTCAGATCGCCCAGTCCGATGACTTTATTGAAGCGAAACCGGAAGGCTACAAAGCACCTATTTCCCAGGGAGGAAATAATGTATCCGGTGGCCAGAAGCAGCGTCTTTCCATTGCAAGAGCGATTGCCAAAAAGCCGGAAATCCTGATCTTTGACGACAGCTTTTCCGCACTTGATTTCAAGACTGACAGCAAGCTTCGCAAGGCCCTGAAGGAAAAGACAAAGGATATTACCACGATTATCGTAGCACAGCGAATCAGCACTATCCTGAATGCAGATCAGATCATCGTGCTGGATGACGGAAATATGACAGGCATCGGCACCCACAAGGAACTGATGAAGAATTGCGAGGTTTACCGCCAGATCGCCATGTCACAGCTTTCAGAGGAGGAATTAGCATGAGTGAAAATAAAGCCAGAGGCCCTATGATGGGTGG
The DNA here is from genome assembly GCF_040924365.1 of Ruminococcus sp. 1001136sp1_2201st1_G3_2201SCRN_220225. Lineage (NCBI taxonomy): Bacteria > Bacillati > Bacillota > Clostridia > Eubacteriales > Oscillospiraceae > Ruminococcus > Ruminococcus sp. 1001136sp1_2201st1_G3_2201SCRN_220225. The sequence continues at coordinate 61,339 of NZ_JBCOME010000006.1, forward strand.
TCATCGGAGCCGTGCAATGAACTCCGGGGAAAAGGCAAAAGACTTTAAAGGAGCAATGAAACGACTTTTGAAATACATGGAACGCTACAAAATCCGTTTCGTTCTCATGTTTCTGTTTGCAATTGCAGGAACCATTTTTAACATTGTAGGACCAAAGATCCTTGGAAAGGCAACAACAGAGCTTTTTAACGGCCTGGTAGCCAAGGTAAACGGCACCGGAAGCATTGATTTTGAAAAAATTGGCTATATTTTGTTATGGACATTAGGACTGTATCTGGCAAGTGCCTGCTTCTCCTTTATCCAGGGTTATGTGATGACCGGAATTTCCAACGACGTTACCTACAATTTACGTAAAGATATTTCAAAGAAATTCAGCCGCCTCCCAATGAACTATTATGAGAGCCGGACAAACGGCGAAATCCTTTCCCGCGTAACGAACGATGTGGATACCCTTCAGATGAGCCTGAACCAGAGTATTACCCAGCTGATCACATCAGTTACCACCCTGATCGGTGTGTTTGTGATGATGCTGTCCATCAATGTGTGGATGACCCTGGCTGCCCTTCTGATCCTTCCGATGTCTATGCTTATCATCAATTTCGTTATGAAGCACTCCCAGAAATATTTCCAGGCACAGCAGAAGTATCTGGGGGAGGTAAATGGCCAGATTGAAGAGAACTACGGCGGACACAATGTAGTGAAGGTATTTAATAAAGAAGAAGACGTAGTTGCAGAATTTGAAAAAGACAACCAGAAGCTTTACGAATCAGCATGGAAATCTCAGTTTTTCTCCGGAATTATGATGCCGGTCATGCAGTTTGTTGGAAATCTTGGATATGTTATGGTAGCCCTTCTTGGAGGATGGTTCACGATCAAAGGCTCTATTGAAGTAGGTGATATCCAGTCCTTCTTCCAGTACATCCGTAACTTTACCCAGCCCATCCAGCAGATCGCACAGGTAACCAACCTGCTTCAGTCCTCAGCTGCTGCTTCCGAGCGTGTGTTTGAGTTCCTGGATGAGGAGGAAGAGGAGACTACCAAAGAGAATGCCGTTTCTATTGACGGGCTCAGCGGAAATGTAGAATTTGATCATGTAAGCTTCGGCTACAATCCGGAAAAGATCATTGTCCACGATTTTTCGGCAAAGGTCAGAGATGGTCAGAAAATTGCGATTGTAGGTCCTACTGGTGCAGGAAAAACCACAATGGTTAAGTTGCTTATGCGCTTCTATGATGTAAACAGTGGTTCTATTAAAGTAGATGGCCATGATGTAAAAGATTTCAACAGAAGCGAGCTTCATGAAATGTTTGGAATGGTGCTTCAGGATACCTGGCTGTTTTCCGGAACCATTATGGAAAACATCCGCTATGGACGGCTGGATGCTACCGATGAGGAAGTGATCGCAGCAGCAAAGGCTGCTCATATCCACAACTTTATCATGCAGCAGCCGGGAGGCTATAACATGGTTCTGGATGAGGAGACCAGCAATGTTTCCCAGGGCCAGAAGCAGCTCCTGACAATTGCAAGAGCCATTCTTGCAGACAATAAGATCCTGATCCTGGATGAGGCTACCTCCTCCGTTGATACCAGAACCGAGGTACAGATCCAGAAAGCTATGGATAACCTGATGAAAGGCAGAACCAGCTTTGTCATCGCTCACAGACTTTCCACCATCAGGGACGCAGATCTGATCCTGGTTATGAAGGATGGTGACATTATCGAGCAGGGCAGCCATGAAGAGCTGCTTGCAAAGAAAGGCTTCTACGCAGATCTTTACAACAGCCAGTTTGATAAGACGCAGACTGCATAAAAGTAAGTGAAACAGATAAAAAAATACAGCAGCTTTTTCGGAAAATATACGGAAAAACTGCTGTTTTTTTTGTCTTCAGAGAGAAAAAATCCAGGGATTTGCTGTCTGTACTTTTACCCGCAGATAATGTATAATGGAGCAAAGTTTCTGCCGGAAAGGAAGGCAGGGACAAAGTCATGACAACGAAAAAACTCATTTATTGCAGCAGCCCTGGGTGTTTTTTTACAAAGACTTGTAGAAAGGGCTGCAGCGCGAATGTTAAAGGAGTATACCCCCAATGACAATTGATAATAAAGACGGAGCAGCTTTTCTTGCATACGTTACAGATAAATTAGAAACCAGGATCGCCCATATCAGCCAGTCCATTCTGGAAGGACAGAAGGATATCGAAGGAATGCATGAGTATTACTGGGAGAACTATACGGAGATGGACCAGTATGGTTACGAAAATTTCGATAACCAGCAGGCACTTCTTCACCAGATCAACGCCAACGAGCAGCAGATCCATCTGCGAAAAAGATTTCGTAAAATGCTGGATTCCCCTTTCTTTGGAAGGGTGGATTTCGTATTTGAAGGGGATGAGGAGCCGGAGATTTTTTATATTGGAATCGGAAATTTCGCAGAAGAGGCAGGGCATACGCCGCTGATCTATGACTGGCGTGCTCCTGTCAGCGGGCTTTTCTACGACTATGATAAAGGTCCGGCGTCTTACCAGGCACCGCTGGGAACCATCTGCGGTGAAATTGCCTCCAAGTGGCAGTACAAGATTCGAAATGGCCGTATGATTTACCAGTTTGAAAGTGATGTGAAGATTGATGACGAGATTCTTATGGCAGAGCTTGGCAGCGGAGGCAGCACTGCGCTGAAAAATATTGTCCGCACCATCCAGAAGGAGCAGAATGCCATCATCCGAAACACCAGGGATAAGATCATGGTAATCCAGGGCGCAGCCGGAAGCGGCAAGACCTCCATTGCCTTGCACAGAATTGCCTATCTTTTGTATCACGACCGCAAGAACCTAAAATCCTCCAATATCCTGATCCTGTCTCCCAACAGCATCTTTTCTGATTATATTTCCCATATACTTCCGGAATTGGGAGAGGAAAATATTAAAGAAATGAGCTTTGATCTTTTTGCCTACAGACAGCTGAAGGATACGGTATCTGACTGCGAAGACCGCTATGATCAGATTGAGCGCAGCCTGAATTTCCCGGATATGCCTTCCTTATATAAGGAAAAACAGTCCAGGGAATTTTTGAATCGGATGGAGGGGTATCTCACCTCCTTAGAAGATGAGCTGATGGATTTTCATGATGTGGAATATAAGAGCTTTACGAAAAAAGAAGAGGAGATCATTGATCTTTTTTATTTTAAATTTCAGGATATCCCTCTGTTATCACGTATGGAGGCAGTTGCAGAGAATTTCATTGATGAGGTAGAGACGCTTCGGGACAATGATATGGATGAGGAAGAACGTGCCATTGTAATGGAGAAATTCATGAATATGTATGAGACACAGGATCTCTATGTGATCTACAGCCGTTTTCTGGAAAGCTGCGGCTATCCGGGACTTCCCCATGTACAGCTTCAGGAGCGAAAGCTCCGGTATGAGGACGTCTATCCGGTACTTTACATGAAGTACCGCCTTCTTCGCCAGACTAGCCACAATGGTATCAAGCACCTGGTAGTAGACGAAATGCAGGATTATTCAAGGCTTCAGTATCTGATCCTTAAAATGATGTTTCCCTGCCGCATGACCATTCTGGGGGACAAAGCCCAGACTATGGAAGATGAGGCTCAGGATGTCCTGGGATTTTTACCGAAAATTTTCGGAAAAGAGATCCGCAGGATCGTCATGAACAAAAGCTACCGAAACACTGTGGAGATTGCTTCTTATGCGAATCAGCTTGCAGGGATTACAGATATGGATCTGTTTGATCGTCATGGCCAGCCAGTTGAAGAATTATTTTTTAAAGGGAAAAAACAGCAGGCAATGGAAGCGGCTCTGGATGAGCTTGTGAACAAGCTTCAGCTGGGAGCGGAACAGTTTGAGACAGCTGCGTTGATCCTTCGCACGGAATCTGAGGCGAAAGAAGCCGCCCGCATTTTGAAAGAAAAACTGGAAAATACAGGGTTTGATATGGAAAACCGTTTCTCATACCTGCATCGTGACAGTACCAGCTTCTGCAAAGGCCTTACAGTTACTACGTTTTATCTTGCAAAAGGTCTGGAATTTGACCAGGTATTTTCCCTGTTCCCTGCAGCAGATCAGAGCCCGATTGCAAAACAGGGACGTTATATTGCTGCTACCAGAGCGCTTCATAAATTGCATATGTACGAATACGGAAAATAAATATTACAAAAGTATGACAAACAGAGCGTAAAATAAAAAAGAAATTCAGGTTGTCGAAACATGCTGCCAAATGCAATGTACATTTTGCTGATAGGATTTTACAAACACCCTCTGAAAAAATGTATAAAGTTCGTCACGAAAGTTTATAATATTTTCAATTTAGAGTTACTGTTCACTGGTAATATTCCGCGAGGTGTTTTTTGTGAACAAAGTTCACAGAAAACCCGAGAGTTGCGGCGCGAAATCATGCAAAGCATGATTTCTGTGCATCGCGAAGCGTGTTACTGTGAACGGAGTGAACAGTAACAATTTAGATTCTACAGTGGGAAATCCATTGACAGGCTTGTAATAAAATTGTAAAATACAGCTCGGGAGATTTTTATAAACGAGAAATATTTTCGTTTTGTTAATGAAATAGAATCATGTAGATTTACAAAATTTACTTATGAAAAGAAATAAGGAGGATACTATGAAGAACAAAAAGATTTTAGCTATCTTAACGATATCAGCAATTGTTTCTGCAGCTGCTACAGGCTGCAGTTTTGGCGGAGACGAGCCAGAAGAACAGGTAGTGGTAACTGAGACACCTGCTCCGGAAGCAACCGCTACACCTACTCCGGAGCCAACCATCGCGCCAGACGTACAGGACAGCACCTATACATCAAGCAATGGGGCTGTCTCCATTAAGCTTCCAGATGCTACCTGGTCCAATAAGGCGGATGAGGCAGATATGCTCAGCTTCGAATCCCCGGAGCAGGGTAAGATCCTGATCCTTCATGGACAGGGAGAAGAGGACATGTCTTCTGCTATGCTTCCGGATACGCAGGATCTGGCTGTGGCATTAGAGCAGGCTTCTGACCTTGCAGAAGGTACTGACTTTGAGATCCAGGATTATACCGCCAGTGATGTGGAGGGAGTAGGCGTTTATTCTTACACTGTGAAGTACACAGATGCTTCCAAGAGCGGCGGATATGTTTATGCGATCCATAAAATTTATAAGAGCTCTGATGAGTATTACAATATCTGCGGATCTGTTGTAGATGAGGCTTCTTATGCAGGAGTTAAGGCTGCAGTTGATTCCTTCGGAATTGCAGGAGAGTCTTCTTTGAAAGCTGCTGCACCGGTACAGTCTTCTGACAGTGCAGACGGAAGCACTGAGGGAAGTACAGATGGTTCCACTGACGGAACACAGAGTGCAGGTACTGATTCTGCGTCCTCAGGTGATGGAAGTAGTGATGGAACAATCACAAACTCCGGCGGATTTACCCAGGAGCAGCTTACAGACACCAACCAGACCAGAACTATTTACCGTAACTCCGATGGCCATCCCCTTGTAATTACTCCGGATGGAAATGGAAACTGGGTTGACTTTGATGGAAATACCTATCGTTTTGTAAATAATGAGGACGTTTACGATCAGAATGATGTGGATTATTACTGGCATGGAGAAGGTGCAGACGTATATTACATGCCTGTAGAGTAAAGAAAAAGCAGAATGTTGACTTACACGGACACAGCTACCCGGGATGGATGGCTGTGTCCGTGACAGTTGGAGGGAATATGGATAATTTTCAGGCTTATGGCGAATTTGCCAGAGTATATGATATGTTCCAGGACAATGTGGACTACCAGACCTGGGGCAAATGGCTGAAGCAGCAGCTTGCAGCGCAGGGAATCACAGACGGACTTGTGCTGGATCTTGGCTGCGGCACGGGAACCATGACTGAGATACTGGCAGAGGCTGGCTATGACATGATCGGAGTGGATAATTCCGGGGAAATGCTGGCAGAGGCCATGGAGAAGCGGGTAGAGTCCGGGCATGACATTCTGTATCTTCTTCAGGATATGCAGGAGTTTGAACTTTATGGAACCGTACGGGCTGTGGTAAGCGTGTGTGACAGTCTGAATTACATAACAGAGGAAGAGGAGCTGGAGCATGTGTTTGCCCTGGTAAATAATTATCTGGATCCTCAGGGGATTTTTCTGTTTGATATGAATACGGTTTATAAGTATCAGACTATGATCGGGAATACTACGATTGCTGAGAACCGGGATGAGGGAAGCTTTATCTGGGAGAACAGTTATGATGAGGAGACCGGGATTAATACGTATGAGCTGGCTCTGTTTATTCCAAGAGAGGACGGACTTTATGAGAAGGATGAGGAGGTTCACTATCAGAGAGCCTATTCTTTGGAGAAGATCAAGGAACTTATTGGAAAAGCGGGAATGGAGCTTCTGGCAGTGTATGATGCTTATACACTGGAGCCACCGAAGAAAGATAGCGGCAGGCTTACCTTTGTAGTAAGGGAACATGGTAAATGATAATATAATAATAAGATAAATAGCTATAGGATTACGATTAACATTATAACAGTATAGATTGGAGAATACACATGAATGATTATATCATCCGCGCGACTGCAGCTAACGACCAGATCCGTGCATTTGCGGCAGTGACCACTGAGATGGTGGAGACTGCAAGAGAGCACCATAATACAAGTCCGGTGGCTACGGCAGCGCTTGGAAGACTTCTGACTGCAGGAGCCATGATGGGCTCCATGATGAAGGGGGAAAAAGATGTTCTGACCCTTCAGATCAAGGCCGGCGGTCCCCTTCAGGGAATTACGGTAACTGCTGATTCCCAGGGAAATGTAAAGGGCTATGTAGGAAATCCAGATGTCTGCATTCCGGCAAATTCCAAAGGTAAGCTGGACGTTGCAGGAGCAGTTGGTCCTGGATTCTTGACTGTGATTAAGGATATGGGGCTAAAAGAGCCATACAGCGGACAGGTTATGCTTCAGACCTGTGAGATCGCAGAAGACCTGACCTATTATTTTGCAACAAGTGAGCAGGTACCGTCCGCAGTTGGACTTGGAGTTCTGATGAATAAGAATAATACAGTACGCCAGGCAGGTGGGTTTATTGTACAGCTGATGCCATTTGCAGAGGAAGAAGTGATTTCCAGGTTAGAACAGAACGTACAGAAGATCAATTCTGTCACCAACCTGTTAGAGGAGGGACATACCCCGGAGAGTCTGCTGGAGAAAGTGCTGGAAGGCTTTGACGTGCAGATCAATGAGAAAATGGACACCCGTTTCCGCTGCAACTGCTCCAAGGAGCGAGTAGCGAAAGCGTTGATCAGCATCGGCAGAAAAGAATTAAACGAAATGATCCAGGAAGGCAAGCCAATCGAGATGAACTGCCATTTCTGTAATACCAACTACAATTTCACAGTAGAAGAGCTGAAAGAAATTCTAAGAAGATGCAAATAAGCTGAATTGAGACAGAATCACTATTTTTCCGCCATAGAGTTTGCACTGGTGACTGGTGTGCAGATTGCGGTATATTTCACCCAAATTCGGTTGCCGTAGCCCGCTACGGCAACCTCATCCGGGCGAAATCTCCCACAAATTGTGACGCACATCTTGCAGAAAGCCTTTTTCAAACACACTCTAAGGCGTGGAAATGGTTGGATAAGAGAGGACTAGGATATGAATCAGGGATTTATTAAAGTAGCGGCAGGAACGCCGCAGGTTACAGTTGCTGATTGTAAGGCCAATACCAGGGCAATTCTGGAAGTAATCCGTGAAATGGAGACACAGCATGCAAAGCTGATGGTACTGCCGGAGCTTTGCATCACAGGCTATACCTGCCAGGATCTTTTCCTTCAGAGAAGACTGCTGGACAGTGCATGGGAGAGCCTTCTGACTATTGCAGAGGAGACTGCGGATGTGGATGCGCTGATCTTTGTGGGACTTCCTATGCGGATGAACGGCAAGCTCTACAATGTGGCAGCAGTATTGAACCACGGAAATATTCTTGGATTTGTACCTAAGACTCATATTCCAAACTATAATGAATTCTATGAGCAGAGACACTTTGCTTCCGGGGCAGATGTGTGGACAGATGTGACAGTTGGGGAGGAAAGCGTACCTTTTGCCAGCAATCTGATTTTCTCATGTGAAGGACTGCCGGAGCTGACAGTTGGCGCGGAGATCTGCGAGGATCTGTGGGTTCCACTTCCGCCTAGTGTAAATCTGGCACAGGGCGGTGCCCATATTATCGTCAATCTTTCAGCCAGTGATGAGATGGTTGGTAAGGATTCTTACCGCCGTGATCTGGTGAAGGGTCAGTCTGCCAGACTGGTGTGCGGCTATATTTACGCCACAGCAGGAGAGGGTGAATCCTCCCAGGATCTGGTATTTGGCGGACAGAACCTGATCGCAGAGAATGGCACCATGCTGGCTGAGGCGAAGCGCTTCCAGAACACTGTGATCTACGGAGAAATTGATGTGCAGAGACTGGCAGATGAGAGAAGAAGACTTTCCACCTACCCGGCATCTGATGATGCTGACTGCCAGATCGTACCTTTTGATGTGGAAGTGGAAGAGACCTCTCTTACCAGGAAGTTTGCCCCCTATCCTTTCGTACCTTCTGTAAAAGAAGAGCGTGATATGCGCTGTGAGGAGATTCTGAACATTCAGGCTATGGGACTTAAGAAGCGAATGAGCCACATCCACTGCCAAAAGGCAATGGTCGGACTTTCCGGGGGACTTGATTCTACACTGGCATTGCTTGTAATTGCACGTACTTTCCAGCTGATGGGACTGCCATCTGAGAATATCCGCTGCATTACCATGCCATGCTTTGGTACCACAGACAGAACTTACCAGAATGCCTGCAAATTAAGCCAGTGCCTTGGTGCTGCTCTGACGGAGGTCAATATTAAAGAGGCGGTAAATATCCATTTCCGTGATATCGGTCACGATGATTCCGTTCATGATGTAACCTATGAGAACTGTCAGGCCAGAGAGCGTACGCAGATTCTTATGGATATGGCAAACCAGGAGGGAGCACTTCTTGTGGGAACCGGTGACCTTTCCGAGCTTGCTCTTGGATGGGCAACCTATAATGGAGACCATATGTCCATGTATGGTGTAAATGCCTCTGTTCCCAAAACGCTTGTAAGACATCTTGTCCGCTATTATGCAGATACCTGCGGAGAGAAAGAGCTGGAAGAAGTTCTTCTGGATATTCTGGATACTCCGGTAAGTCCGGAGCTTCTGCCGCCTAAGGACGGCAAGATCGCGCAGAAAACAGAAGATTTGGTTGGTCCTTATGAACTTCATGATTTTTATCTGTATTATATGCTTCGTGCAGGCTTTGAACCGGATAAGATCTATCGCATTGCCTGCCGTACCTTTGAGGGTACCTATGACAAGGCTACGATTCTGAAATGGCTGAAAATCTTCTACCGCAGATTTTTTGCCCAGCAGTTCAAACGCTCCTGTCTTCCTGACGGCCCGAAGGTAGGTAGTGTGGCGCTGTCTCCAAGAGGTGACCTGCGTATGCCAAGTGATGCAAGCGCAGCGGTATGGATGGAAGCTCTGGAGAAGCTTGAAGTATAAAACGATTGTGCGGTATGCTTTCCATGCATTTTGCAGCTGTATTTCGCGTAGCATACAGCTGTAAAGGTAGGAAATAATTAGGCTTGTTTATTGCTATGCCGGCGGAGAACTTACATGGTTCTCCGCCTTTTTTAATGCATCTTCAATGGCAGAAATAAGCAGCTGTGACGTATATTTTCTGTCCGTGGAATATTTCAGGTCGTCCAGGGACTGGCTGTCAACAATCTGGCTGGCCAGTGATTCCAGGGAAGGCTTTACCAGCGGAAACATGGCAGTGGTGCTTTCACTTAAATTTACCAGCTCAATAGACTGGATATTGTTTTGATCTACTGTAACCTCCACGTCAAAAGTATTTTTATTCAAAGTAAGGGAACTGCGGTAAACGCCAGGTGTATAAATCCCCTCTCCAGCAGCAGAAGTGGTCTGGCTTTTTCCAGGCCCGAACATAAAGTAGATCAGGATTCCCAGAAGAACAGCAAGAATCAGAAAGGCAATGGTATATACCACTTCCTTCATATGTAACACGATGATCCTGGTTTTCGAACTCATGGACTGCGCCTCCTGTATCGCACTGATAATGAAAAAATAATCCTGGCCGCAAAACCAGGCTCTAACCTTCTTATTCTATCCTATTATCAAAGCATGGAAAATATGATAGAATATAAAACAGAATGATTTTTTATCAGATACAGGCTTTTTTTATTCCATACAATTGGCAGAAGGAGGAAAAAACGTGTCCCTACAATTCATCATCGGCAGCTCCGGTATTGGCAAGACGCATTATGCATGTGAACAGATCATCCGGGAATCTATGGAAAATCCACAGCACCTGTACTATATTATCGTCCCGGAACAGTTCACCATGCAGACACAGAAAAACGTAGTCGAAATGCACCCCGGAAAGGGAATCCTGAATATCGACGTGCTCAGCTTTCAGCGCCTTGCCTATCGTATTTTCGAGGAGACAGGCGGTGCCATGGAAGTGCTTCTGGATGACACTGGAAAAAGTATGGTTCTTCAGAAGCTGGTGCAGCAGCATCGAAAAAATCTGCCCTATCTTGGCAGCCAGATGAACAAACCGGGCTATCTGGACGAAGTGAAATCTCTGATTTCAGAATTTATGCAGTATGATATCCGGGAAGAAGAACTGCAGGACATGCTGGGAAAAACAGGGGAGGACTCTCTTCTTCATATGAAAATGCAGGATGTGGGTGTCCTCTATCAGGCCTTTCTTCAGTATTTGGAAGGTCATTATATGACCGGCGAAGGCGTGATGGACGCTTTGAAAAAAGCTATTCCTTTTTCTGATAAACTGAAAAAATCCGTACTCCTTCTGGATGGCTTCACCGGTTTTACTCCGGTGCAGATGAACGTGATCCGGGAACTTTTAAATGTCTGCGATAAGGTTCTGGTAACTGTCACCATGGATGCCAGAGAAAATCCTTTACAGATGGGAAAACCACATCAGTTATTCTATATGAGCAGGAAAATGATCCACACATTGTCCGGTCTGACCAGCAATCTGGATGATCCCGTTCTTCTGAAGGATGAGAGAAAGGGCCGCTTTGGAAATTCCACCTCCCTTGACTTTCTGGAGAAGCATCTTTTCCGCTACAGAAGATCTGTCTATGAGAAGAAACAGGAAGAAATCTGCATATTTGCAGCAGAATCCCCTGTAAAAGAACTGGAAGAGACAGCCAGGAGAATACGCCGTCTGGTCCGTGAAAAAAATCTGAAATACGGAGAAATCGCTGTGATTACCGGAAATCTGGAGGCGTACAAAAGTATTGCATCTCAGGTATTCGAGGAATCCCGGATCCCTTATTTCCTGGATGAGAAGCACACCATTCTGATGAACCCATTTATAGAATATATTCGTGCTGCTCTTGAAATGGTTACAAAGGGTTTTTCCTACGAAAGTGTTTTCCGGTATCTGCGCTGTGATATGTCCGGCCTTGGAAGGGACCAGGTGGATATGCTGGAGAATTATGTGCTTGCCCTTGGAATCCACGGTTACAAAAAGTGGTCCGAGAAGTGGGTGAGAGTTTACCGGACCATGGACCCGGAGGATATTCAAGTATTGAATGAATACCGGGAAATATTTGTGAGGGAGGCTGAGATCCTGGCTCAGGGATTTTCCAGTGGAAAGAGAAAAGTATGTGAATATTGTTATAGTTTATATCAGTTTATCGCAAGCTGTGAAATACAGAAAAAACTGAAGAAACAGGAGCTTTTCTTTAAAGAAAAAGGGGAAAAAGCTCTGGAAAAAGAATACGCCCAGATATACGGAATTGTTATGGAGCTTCTTGACCGTATGGTAGAGATCCTTGGAGAGGAAGAAATTACAAGAACGGAATTTGTCCAGCTTCTGGAAACTGGTTTTGCCAAGTCAAAGGTTGCGCTGATCCCGCCCAGTATGGATCAGGTCCTTATTGGAGATATGGAAAGAACCCGTCTGAAAGAAATAAAGGCACTGTTTTTTGTAGGTGTAAACGAGGGAAATATTCCGAAAAATACAGACTCAGGCGGAATTCTAACCCAGATGGACAGAGAATTCTTTGCAGATGAGGGAATGGAGCTTGCACCAGGTCCGAAAGAGCTGATGAACACCCAGCGCTTTTACCTGTATCTGAATCTGACAAAGCCAAGTGAGCATTTGTGCCTTTCCTACAGCTTGTCAAATGGAAAAGGAGAACCTATAAGCCCGGCATATCTGATCCACAGTATACAGGCTCTATATCCCGGACTGGAAGTGAAAAATGCAGGTGATGAGGAATTCAGCCTGAACGCCATGGAGCTTCCGGGAACCAGTCTGGAATGCTTCCTGAAAGGTCTTGGAGAGGGCGCTGTGGGACAGGGAAGTCCTTTGTACAGCGAGCTTTACAGCTGGTATCTTAGAAGTCCTAAATATAGGACTTTAGCCAGGAAGCTGGTGGAGGCTTCCAGAACCAGAAAGCCTGCCGATATTATCAGCGAAAGTGTGGCAAAGGTTCTCTATGGAGAGGTGTCGCCCTACAGTGCCACCAGGCTGGAGCGTTATTCTGCCTGTGCTTTTGCCCATTTCCTCCAGTATGGTCTCAAACTTACGGAGCGTGCAGAGTATGAATTCCGCGCCATGGATATGGGAAATATTATGCACAAGGTGCTGGAGTCTCTGATAAAGGAAGTGAACAAAGAAAAGCTTTCTCTGGCAGAGCTTTCTGAGGAAGAGAGGGATGCGCTGGCAGACCGTCTGGTAGATACAATAAGTGCAGATTATGGCAATACCATTCTAAAAAGCAGTGCACGCAATGAATATATGATCCAGCGCACCAAGCGAATGGTACGAAGAACTGTGTGGGCAATTCAGAAACAGCTGAAATCCGGGGAATTTGAGCCGGAAGGTGTGGAAGTTGTTTTTCAGGGCGGTCGGATCGATCGCGTGGATACTATGGAGACAGATGATGGGAAGTTGTATGTCAGGGTTATTGATTATAAGACCGGGAATACTTCTTTTGATCTGGTTTCTTTGTATCATGGTCTGCAGCTGCAGCTGATGATCTACATGGACGGTGCCCTTACCGTAGAGCAAAACAAGCATAAGGATAAAGAGGTGATTCCTGCAGGGGTATTTTATTACAATATTAAGGATCCTATGATTCAGGAAAAAATAGATGCAGATATAGAGACTGTCCAGGAGAAAGTGCTGAAGGAACTAAAGATGAATGGACTGGTTCTGAAAGACAAAGAACTGGTACAAAAAATGGACAGTTCCCTTGTGTCAATTCCCGTATCTTTTAACAAGGACGGAAGTTTCCGGAAAAATTCTTCTGTAGCCTCAAAAGAGCAGTTTGATATTTTAAACCGTTATGTAAAAACAAAGATTTCTCATATCAGACAGTCCATTATGACCGGAGATGCCCAGGTTTCTCCATATATGCTGGGAAAGAAAAATGCCTGTACCTACTGTCCTTACAGTGGCGTATGCGGTTTTGACATGGACATTCCAGGCTATGAATTCCGCAGGCTGAAAAACTTTACAGATGAAGAGCTGTGGGATGCTTTTGTGAAGGAGGTGGATGAATAATGGCAGTGAACTGGACGAAAGAGCAGGAGCAGGTTATTAATTTAAGAAACCGGAATATTCTGGTAAGTGCAGCAGCTGGTTCCGGAAAGACTGCGGTGCTTGTGCAGCGAATTCTAAAAAAGGTGATGGATCCGGAGCATCCTGTTGACATTGACAGGCTGCTGATCATGACGTTCACAAGAGCAGCAGCAGGGGAAATGCGGGAACGAATTGCAAATGCCCTGGAAGATGCTCTCTGTGAGAATCCAGACAATGAGCATCTGCAGCGCCAGACTACCTTGATCCATACGGCGCAGATCACCACGATAGATGGCTTCTGTGCTTATGTGATCCGCAATTATTTCCATCTTATTGGTCTGGATCCTGGTTATCGGACAGGAGAAGAGGGAGAATTGAAGCTTCTGAAAGAGGACGTGATGAAGGAGCTTCTGGAGAACTATTACATAAAAGATGACAAAAAGTTTAAGTATTTTATCGAATGCTACGCATCAGGCAAAACAGATGATGGAATCAAAGAACTGATTTATTCTCTGTATAATGCTGCCATGAGCAATCCATATCCGGATACCTGGCTGGAAGAATGCATAGATAGTTATAGAAATATGGATTTAGAGTCTGTAAAATCATCAGAATGGATGAATTTGTTATGGAAAAACATTACGGAGGATCTTTGCCAGGCAAAGGAACTGATTACCCAGGCAAGAAGCTTTTGCAATGCGCCAGGAGGACCATACCTGTATGATGAAGCGCTGCAAAGTGATCTCATCCTCATTCGTGCAGCAGAAGAGAAAGCCGCCGCCGGTGATTTTGACGGAGCAGGGGAGCTTCTTGGTAAACCGGCTTTTGCCGCTCTTTCCAGAAAGAAACCAAAAGATCCTGTAGATGATACGCTGAAGGAGCAGGTAAAATCTCTTCGGGAAAATGCAAAGGATATTTTAAAGGATATTGGAACGCGGTATTTTTCCGTAAAGGAGGAGGAACTTCCAGTGCTTCTGGAAACCTGCCGGGAGCCTGTAGAAATGCTGGTGGAGCTTACCAGGGAATTTATCCGTATGTATGGAGAGAAGAAGCGGGAAAAAAATATTCTGGACTTTACGGACATGGAGCATTTTGCTCTGGAAATCCTGATTCAAAAGGTTCATGCAGCGGAAGAAAATGGCGAAAACGACGGTGATTGGACGGGAGAGAAAAAGTATATTTATCACATGAGTCCGGCAGCGCGTGAACTTTCCATGAAATATGACGAGGTCATGGTGGATGAGTACCAGGACAGTAACCTGGTACAGGAAATGATTACCAACTGTGTTTCCGGCTGGGCAGATGGAAGAAAAAATATATTTATGGTAGGTGATGTGAAGCAGAGCATTTACCGGTTCCGCCTTGCCAGACCGGAGCTTTTTATGGAAAAGTATGAACAGTACAGTTTAACGGACAGTACAGAACAGCGAATCGATCTTCATAAAAACTTCCGAAGCCGGTCTCAGGTATTGGATAGTGCAAACTTTATTTTCCGTCAGATTATGGGAACAGATCTTGGTGGAATTGCTTACGATAAAGCCGCAGCTCTTTATCCTGGCGCTGTGTTTCCGGAAGGAAACAAGGAAAGCTTTCTTCCTGCAGAAGTTCTTCTGGTAGAAAAGGATTCCGAAGAACTGGAGGATCTGATGGAAGGAAAGGATGCCCGGGAACTGGAGGCTCTTGCTATTTCCCACAGAATTAAGGAAATTGTGGGAAAAGAGCTGGTACTTGATAAGGAAACCAAAGAATATCGTCCTGCGAAATACGGAGATATTGTAATCCTTCTCCGCACCGCTTCCGGCTGGTCAGAAACCTTTACAGAGGTACTTTCTGCCCACGGAATTCCTGTGTATGCCGCTTCAAAAACGGGATATTTTTCAGCACTTGAGGTGGTTACGATTCTGAATTATCTGCAGGTCTGCGATAATCCTCTTCAGGATATTCCTTTGACGGGTGTGCTGAGGTCGCCGCTGGTGGGATGTACTACCCAGGAGCTTGCCGTTTTGCGGGAAAAACATCCGAAGGGGATGTTGTATGACAGCGTGTTGAATTTCCTGAAAGAATATGAGGGGCAGGAAAGAACTCTTTACCACAAATTACATGGGTTTATAGTCCTTCTAAATGAAATGCGTGATCTTGCGGTGTACACTCCTGTCCATGAGCTGATTCTTGAGATTCTCCGCAGAACCGGCTATGGTAATTATGCAAAAGCTCTGCCAAATGGTGCACAGCGGAGCGCCAACCTCGCTATGCTGGTGGAAAAGGCAATGGATTATGAGAAGACCAGTTACAGAGGCTTATTTAATTTTGTCCGATATATTGAACATTTGCAAAAATATGAAGTTGATTATGGCGAAGTAAATCTTTCTGGTGCAGGAGAAGGTTCCGTGGAAATCATGACGATCCACAAGAGTAAGGGACTCGAGTTTCCGATTGTAATCCTTGCCGGTATGGGAAAACAGTTCAACATGCAGGATCTGAACGCCAGACTTCTGATTCATCCGGATTACGGTCTTGGCGCTGACGCCATTTTGCCAGACCGTCGGCTGATCGTGTCAACACTGTATAAGCAGGTGATCCGCCGTAAGCTTCTGGAAGAGACTCTGGGGGAGGAAATCCGAGTACTTTACGTTGCCCTGACGCGTGCCAAGGAGAAACTGATCATGACCGGAACAATAGGAAATCTGGAAAAAAGGCTGCTTTCTTTATACAGATTCCGCGAAAATGAACAGGAACTTCTTCCGGCAGAAACGCGGTTGAATGGAAAAACTTACTGGGATTATGTGCTTCCTGCGCTTGCAAGGCACCGCTGCATGGATGAACTTTTTGAGGAGTTTGGATTACTGCCATCCCATGATAATCTGCTTTATGATGATCCGGCAGAGTTTCAGGTGAAAAGGATCACAGCGCGGACTTTAACGGAGGCTGAAGTGGTGGAACAGGCTGCCGGGCAGATGGAAGACGATATTCTGGATAACTGGGATTGTGAGAAAATCGTGGATCCTGAAATCAGAGCGGAACTGGAAAAGCGTTTTGGATTTGTATATCCTTATGAATATCGTAAGGATATTCCGGTGAAGGTCAGCGTATCGGATCTGAAAAAGAAGAGTTACCATGAAGATACGGATATTGAAGAAGCTGTATATTTCGAACCGGACATTGTTCCGCTGGTTCCAAGATTTATTGAGGAAAAGAAGGAAACGGAAGAGGCGTTCACAGGTTCGGCAAGAGGTACTGCCTACCATCGTGTGATGGAATGTCTTGAGTACAATAAAACGGACAGTGCACAGCTGCTGAAAGAGCAGATCGACGCACTGGTTCAGAGCAAAAAAATGTCTGAGGCAGAAGCAGAATGTATCAGAATTTCAGATATTCAGTCTTTTGTGAATGGGACACTGGGGCAGAGAATGAAAGCCGCCGCGTTATCGGGGCTTCTTTTCAGGGAACAGCCTTTTGTCATTTCCAGAAGTGCTGCTGAAATAGATGAGGCATGGGATTCCCAGGAACGTGTGCTTGTGCAGGGAATCATAGACGCTTATTTTCTGGAAGGGGACGAGATCGTGCTGGTTGATTACAAGACGGATCGTGTGCGCAGAGGGGAAGAGCAGAAGCTGGTTGATCTGTATCACACCCAGCTGGAGGATTATGCTCAGGCACTTCAGAGAATGACTGGGCGCAGGGTGAAAGAGAAGTATATTTATTCCTTTACGTTGAAAAAAGAGATATTGTTAGGATGATTGCTTGTGTTCGCAGAGGGTGCGTGGATGTGGCGTGCCTGATCTGAGAACTGTGCGAAGAACCCGGAAAATCTAAGAGGACAGGATTTTGCTAAAAGCGAAGACATGAGAGGCCAAACTCGCTCCTTCGGAGCTCAGACAGTGTCCTCTCATGTCTTCAACGCAAAATCCTGTCCTCTAAGATTTTCTCGGAACCTCCGCAAAGCCCTCAGACCAGGCACGCCACATCCACGCACGTCGCAGGCGGAAGGAAAAGCAAAAATTTGACAAACTTACACTCTCCACCCCGCCGGATACTTATTCTTCAATGTCCCATTCACAAGTTTTCCAAACCCAAGGGGATACCCTTCCACACAAAGCAAATGCCATCCTTTAGAATGAGCAGCCTCTTCAGGCTCGATTGTAAGAGTTTCTCCTTTCAGATACCGCTCCAGTCTTGGATCATCCACAGAAAGGGAAATCACAGCTTCAGCTTCATTTTTCCGGAAAGCCAGTGCAAGCGGCTGAGCTGGTTCAAACCGGTTTTTCTTCAGATCTCCCAGATAAAGTCCGTTTCGAATAAACGTAAGTCCTCTGAAATTACAGGAAACAGACGGCAGATAATAAACCTTATCCGCCCGAACCTCCACCCGGTTCCAGTCAAACTCCTGACCATCTAAAGTTTTCAACCCGATTTCCTTGAAAAACTCTTCCATATACTTCCGGATATCTGCAGCCAGACGACTGGTCTTAGAAGTACCAGCGGAAGGTCCAGCCGTTCCCTCCTTTTGCAAGAGGGCCAGAAAATGCCCCTCCCCCTGCATCTTATGGGGGAAAATGCGCACACATTTTTTCAGCTGTGGATTCCCATCTCCCCATTCAGGATTTCCGGTGGAAAAGCCCTCATAATCCTCCATGGAAATCAGAGACAGTTCCGGCCGTTCCCTGAGAAGCCAGGAAATGATCTGCTCATCCTCACAAGGTGCAAAGGTACAAGTAGAATAAAGCATCTGTCCTCCCGGCTGCAGCATGTCTGCCGCATTCAGACAAAGCTGTTTCTGAATTCTGGAAAGCTCCTCAGACTTCTCAGGAGTCCAGTCTTTGGCAAGAGCTTCCTCCTTACGGAACATCCCCTCTCCGGAACAAGGTGCATCCAGAATGATCTTATGGAAAAATTCCGGAAAATTCTTTACCATTTTTTCAGGCTTTTCATTGGAAACAAAAAGATTGGGAATCCCAAACAGTTCCAGGTTTCGAAGCAGTGCTCTTGCCCTGGTAGTGCTGATATCATTTGCAACCAGAAGTCCTTCACCCTTTAGGGCGGAACCAACTGCAGTTGCTTTTCCTCCAGGAGCTGCACACATATCCAGCACATATTCCCCTGGCTCCACCGGAATACGGGAAGCGGGGGTCATGGCACTTGGTTCCTGAAGATAATAAAGTCCAGCCTGATAAAGAGCACACCGGGATGGCCTTACATCCTCATTGTAAAAATAACCATTCGAAACCCATGGGATTTTTTTCACTTCAAAGGGCACAATCTGTTCAAACTCCTCACAGGAAATCTTTGCCGTGTTTACCCGGAGCCCATAAGTACGCGGCTGTTCATAAGCTGCCAGAAAAGGTTCAAAATCATCCCCAAGCATATCCTTCATCCGATGAAGAAAAGCCTGAGGCAGAGCTGATAATCTATCTGAATCCATAGAAAAATCTCCTTAGTACTGAAATAGAATGATATGAGTGTCAGATTTACTGCGTAAATTTCACGAAAACAGTGAAACACATCTTGCAGAAAGCATTTTTTAAACACATTTTAGTATAGCGGAAGAAAAAGAACAAGTCAAACATAAGCAAAAGCAAAAGAATCCATTGGAATTTCCTGTCTTTTCCACTATAATTAAAAATAGAATGATCATTAGAGCGTGTTTGAAAAATTATTCCTACAAATCATACTCCGGAAACGGTGTAAACAGCAATATACTTATAAAACAAGAGAGTGAGGGTATGAAATGCCAAAAGAAAAAATCAGCCTGAATTCTATTTACATATCAGAACGTTTACAAAAATCCCTGCAGCCTGTTTCCAACAGCGCGCTGACAGCCATAACAGCCCCTATGGGATATGGCAAAACAACCGCCGTAAACTGGTATCTGTCCAGACTGGCGAAAGACACTCAGGCTTTGCTGATCCGGATCAGCATCTACTCCCAAAACCTTTCCATCTTCTGGAAAAGTGTGCAAAATGCATTTTCCTTCGCAGGTCTTAACTTTCTGGAAAACTACGACTGCCCGGAAGATGAAGCCTCCGCTGGATTTTTGACGGAAATTCTATGCTATCAACTGGAAA
Source organism: Ruminococcus sp. 1001136sp1_2201st1_G3_2201SCRN_220225 (assembly GCF_040924365.1). Lineage (NCBI taxonomy): Bacteria > Bacillati > Bacillota > Clostridia > Eubacteriales > Oscillospiraceae > Ruminococcus > Ruminococcus sp. 1001136sp1_2201st1_G3_2201SCRN_220225. Next base: position 81,056 of record NZ_JBCOME010000006.1, read on the forward strand.
AATGTGAAAATTGTTATATTTTTATAGATGACTTTCATCTGTTAAAAGATGACCGGGCGGCCACTTTCCTGTGCAGAATGGCAGGGAGGATTCCGGAAAATGTGCATCTGATCGTAGCAAGCCGAAATCATTTTATCAGTGATGACTGGATTGTAAGACTTGGAGGAAGACTTCACAGAATAGAAATAGACGATCTGCGTCTAAACGCTGGGGAGCTGTCAGCCTATATTCGCCGCTGCGGAACTAGCCTGACAGACAGCCAGCTTGAGCAGCTTCTGAAATCCAGCGAAGGATGGTTCGCAGCTGTTTACCTGAATTTGTGTTCTTTTTCAAAATCAGGAGAATTGCCAGGAAAAACATCTGATATTTACCAGATGTTTTCCGCTTCCATGCTGAATCCTTTGCCAGAAGACAGAAAAGAATTTTTAAGTGCCATGGGGCTTGCAGATGAATTCACGGAAGAGATGGCAGAATTTATTACAAAAAGAGAAGACGTACACCAGATCCTGAAAACGCTCACCAGGCAGAATGCTTTTGTCACCTGCCTGAATGACGGGCAGACTTACCGCTTTCACCATATGATGAAAGAGTGCGCGTTTCGTGCGTTCAGAACACTGGATGATTCCAGACAGGCTTTCTATTATGAAAGATATGGTGCATGGTATGAAAAATATGGTGCCTATATCCATGCCTTGTCAGCATACCGGCGAAATCAGAATTTTGCAGCTATTCTCCGGGTGGTGCAAAAAGATGCCGGAATCTTACTTGCTTCTCTAAAACCGGAAGAGGTTCTGGAAGTTTTGAACAGATGTCCGGTTTCCGTTTTAAAAGAATATCCGCTTGCAATTCTGGTTCTTATGAGATGCATGTTTAACTGGAAAAATATTCCCAAAATGCTGGAACTGAAAGAACTTCTTCTGGCATCCATCAGAGAACATCCAAAGCTGTCTGAGGAAGAGAGAGGAAATCTTCTGGGCGAATGCGACCTGATCCAGAGCTTTCTTATGTACAATGATATTTCGAGAATGAGTCAGTTTCACCGCAGTGCCAGCGAGAAGATGACAAGACCTGCCATCAGTATCCGAAGTGACGGAGGCTGGACGTTTGGCTCCCCATCTGTACTTATGATGTTTCACAGGAAAAGCGGAGATCTTGACAAAGAGCTGGAAGAGATGAACCAGTGTATGCCTCATTATTACAAGATCACAAACGGACACGGACAGGGTGCAGAAACGATTATGAGCGCAGAGGCTCACTTTATGCGCGGAAATTTTGTTGATGCCCACATAGCATTGGAAAAGGCTTATACCCAGATTCAGGGAAACGGGCAGGAGAGCATTGCACTTTGCTGCGATTTTCTGGCACAAAGGCTGTCTATCTGCATGGACATAAAAATGAGAAATACATTTGAAGAACGTCGAAAAGAACTGCTGCAGGGGCATAATACCACCTGGGTCAATATTTTTGACAGCACCTGCGCCTATTACTATGCAGTCACCGGACAAACGGAGCGGATTCCGGCTCTCTTTGGAGCGCATATGCTTTCTACGGTGAATTTTCTGGCACCTGGGAGACCGATGATGGAAATGATCGAGAATCAGGTTTATCTTGCCCAGGGAGAATATTCGAAGGTGATCGGAAGAAGCGAATCCATTCTTGCCATGTGTCAGGCTCTTCACTACGATCTGGTGGCGCTTCATGTGCAGATCCAGCTTCTTGCGGCCAACTGGAAGCTGGGAAAAACAGAACAGGCGCTTGAACTTTTGAGAGGATCACTTTCCCAGGCTTTTCCAGATGGAATCCTTATGCCATTTGTGGAGAATTATCCATACATAGAGGAGCTTTTGAAGGGAAGCTTTTTCGGAATCAATGAAAATTTTCTTTTCAGGATCACCAGAATGGGGAAAGAATGGGAAATGCGGTGCGATCAGTTAAAAAAAGAGGAGGCGTATCCGCCGGTCTTTAAAGTACTGTCAGATCGTGAGCTGGAGATTACGGAGCTTATGGCGAAGCATATGAGCAACAAAGAAATCGCCCAGAGTCTGTTTTTATCCGAGGGAACTGTGAAGCAGTACATCAATCAGATTTATTCCAAATTACAGATTCCCGGGGATGTCCGGGTGAAGCGCAAGTATCTTTTGGAGATGATGGAAGGGAAAAGCTAACTGGAAGTTAATACTATTTTTGTCAGAGAAAACGTATAGTAAAGGTACAACATATTTCGACAGGAGGAAAATGGTATGAAGAGAAAAATAGTTACAGCGGTCATCGCGTTTATTTTATGTGCAGCAGTTGTTCCCACAGCTGGTATTTACAGCGTAATGGCAGAAAACGAGGATACGCTTCAGGTAGAGGACGGAGCTGACTATGCAGCACTTTCCGGTGTATGGAAAAATGAAGATGCACAGGCTGATGAAACTCTTACCTTAAGTGCAGACGGATTGTTTGTATATCACACCGGAGAAGGCGATGATGTTCAGGGATATCTGGAATATGTGGATGAATACAACGACGGAAATGGCAGATATGACATGTACAATCGCATGGGCATGTGGCTGGAGGGATTTTATCTGGACTCCGCGGATACTCTTCATATGGGAAATGACGGAGCTGCGGTTTTTACCAGAGCAGAGGAAGATCAGGCAGAAGAGAATTCGGAAGGTCAGACTGAAAACGAAGACAGCGTGGAAAAGAAAAGCTATGTCCTCATGTCAAATAAACGCTATACAGGACTGCGCCCTCTTTATAACAATTCCAGTTGGGAAGGAGGGTATTTCTATTCCGATATGACAGAGGACTGTATGACGGTGATCGTCAACTGCAGTGCTTTAAATGACAATGAATTCACCGGTACCCCGGAGGAATATATGGAACAGTTTGCAGGCTTTGTAAGTGAATCGGAAATAAAGGATTTCACAGCAGTACAGAACCAGGAATATACAGAGAAATTCACTTATCCGGCATATGAACTGGAATTTACCACCGGAGCAAATGAAGATACCTGCAAATGGAAAATGCTGTATTTCCAGACGGATACCAATACCTTTGCTTATGCTTACAGAGTTTCAGCGGATTTTGCTGAGGAGATGGAGGCGGAATACCGGGATGCCATTTCTTCTCTGGAGCTGACGGAGATTGAGGGCGTTGAAAATACAGAAACCACTTTCACTCAAGGGGAAGATTATGATCCAAGTGCCGAAGGAGAGAGCCTGGAAATGTTTATCTCTTATTTTGACAGCTGGTACCAGTATGGAGATTTAAATGCCATGAATATCCGGCTTTATGGAGAAGGAACCTGGGAAATCTACAACAGCCTGAATAGTGATAAAACAGGGGGATATTTTTTTGACAGCGGTACTTTTACCACACTTGGCACAACTGCCCTGAAATTGGTCAATGACAGCGGAATCTATGTGGCAGATGTTACTTTGGATGGAGATGGCGATCTGATGCTCAGTCCTGTGATTTCCGGATATGGAAATATTTATGCAGGTGCAGCTTTTTTACGAGAGTCCGATTCTATCGCCTACGAAGCCCAGACAGCTGACGATGGTGAAGGATACGGAGACTACATTCCTGATGAAGATTATGTAGAGGAAAGTGATCCGGGAGATACTTATTACTGGTATGATGGGGAAGGAAATGTAATGTACTTTGATGGTTCCGACAGCTATTATATAGGACCGGATGACGTGTTCTATATTGATGAGGCAGGAAGGCTGATGGAATACTGATAAGCAGGTAAAACTAGTACATCGTTTCGTAAATAACTATACCAATCGCGTAGGATGGGGATTCGAGTGTGCAGATTGCAGAAAGCCTTTTTCAAACACGCTCTGGGACGTGGACAAAAAGAATTTCCTGAAAAATATATGACAAATTTTGCAAGCCGAATACCTATGTGTATTTCGGCTTGCTTATTATTTACTGTTTTAAGATCATAGGGGATTTCATAAGCTTTCATTTTGTGATAAACTATGTGATAAAGCTAAACAAGCTTCGTGTTTTGAGCAGCGGAGATTTCATTTTGACAAAGATATGGGCAGGAGCTATCAAGGATGCAGATATGGAAAGATATCTTGAGATAAGGATCACAGAGTCTGGAAAAGTAGGAGAGGTTTTGCGGGCTGAGGCAGGGCTTACAAAGAGGCAGATCAGTCAGGCAAAGTTCAGGCCGGGAGGTATCCTTAAAAATGGAAAACAGTGCCGTGTAACGGAAATAGCAGTGCCTGGTGATCGGCTTCAGGTATGTCTGGAAGCGAAAGGGATTGATTCAAAGCAACTGGTGTGTCCAGATACAAGTAGTTTCATAGAACGAGGAAAAAAACAATTATTGGATTTCGAAAGACAAGAGCTGGAAGAAGGATTAAAACCCCAGAAACTTCAGATCCTTTATGAAGACCAGGATTTACTTGTAGTAAACAAGCCGGCTGGTATGGTGACGCACCCATCCGGAAGCCATTATCAGGACAGCATTTCTAACCTGCTTGCAGCCTATTTTCGTGAAAAAAATGAGACAACACGCATTCGGTCCATTGGACGTCTGGATAAAGAGACCTCCGGGATTTTACTTTTTGCCAGAAACCAGGTGGCGGCAGCCAGATTGCAGAAGCAGAGGGAAGAAGGAAAGCTGCAGAAGAAATATCTGGCGCTTGCAGAAGGAGATTTATCAGAAGCAAATGATTCTGTATTCTGGAAAGAAATTGCTATACCACTTGCCCCGGATCCGGAAAATCCCATGAAAATGACAATTTCTCCAGATGGACTGTTGCCAGGAAGCAGGAATGCAGTTACGTATTATAAGAACATAAAAAGTTTCGGCAATGTGACTCTTGTTGAGCTTCAGCTGGAAACCGGACGAACCCATCAGATCCGGGTTCACATGTCAGGGATAGGTCACCCTCTTCTGGGAGATACGATGTACAATCCTAGAGTGTGTTTGAAAAATCATTCCCACAATCTGCACGCCCCACTTTGCGGTATATTTTGCCCGAATTCAGTTGCCGTAGCCCGCTACGGCGCCCTCATCCGGGCAAAATCTCCCACAAATTGTGACGCACATCTTGCAGAAAGCCTTTTTCAAACACGCTCTGGAGCGTGTTTGAAAATGAGTAACAGCAAAGAAAAAAAGAATACGGAAGGCAGAATTAATAATAGGAATGACTGCTTCAAAAGAGCTGCGCTCCATGCCTGGAAGCTGATTTTTTGTCACCCATTTACAGATGAAATAATCACTCTGGAAGCTCCCCTTCCAGATGATTTCTGCCGCTTTTTGAATGCAAACGAGGAGGAAAAAACATGACAGAAACACAGCAAACCATAAATAATGTTATCGCAAAAATGATCGCATATTCCGATGGAAACAAGCATGATATTGCCCATTTTCTGAAGGTATATACATATGCCAGAATGATTGGCGAGATGGAAAATTTAACCGAAAGAAAGCAGGAAATTCTGGAAATCGCAGCCGTGATCCACGACATTGCCTGCCCTGTATGCCGCGTAAAATATGGTAATACAAATGGCTCCAACCAGGAAAAAGAAAGTCCTGAGCTGGTAGAAAATTTCCTCAAGGATGTGGAAATTGATGATGAAATGAAAGAGAGAATCAACTATCTGGTCAGCCATCACCACACCTATACAAACGTAGACGGAATGGATTACCGCATTCTTCTGGAAGCTGATTTTCTTGTAAATGCAGATGAAAGTGAAATGTCTGAGAATGCTGTTGAAACAGCCAGAGAGCGCGTATTTGAGACCAATACAGGTAAAAAATTACTCACAAGTATCTATAAATTGCCTGCCAGGTAAAGCAATAGAAGGCGTTGAAAAAGAAAAAAGAGTGGTTAATTTCTGCAATATTAAACCTGGAAATTCAATCTATGGAACCGCCTGTTTCCGGAAAATTGGGCTTGTAGTGAAGGATAAAAAAGGCTTTCACCTGTGACGGAGAAATTGATCAGTTATTTGAAGTGAAAGAAAATATGTTGAAATATTGGCGTGGCATTGGCTGCGCCTTTTTTGTGTAAATGATAGAAATATATAAATTTGTTTTCAAAAATGGTATTGACAAAATTATATTATATATCATATAGTATTGTTAATTAAATAATATTGATGAATTATATAATATGATTGGAGTGATCAGATGGTATTTAACACAGGAGCTGCACTTCTGGACGCTATTGTCCTGGCGGTTGTGTCCAAGGAGCCGGAAGGTACTTACGGATACAAGATCACCCAGGATGTACGCGGAGTTCTGGATATTTCAGAATCCACACTTTATCCAGTGCTGCGCCGCCTGCAGAAGGATGACTGCCTGGAAGTTTACGATCAGGCATATGCCGGACGAAATCGCAGATATTATAAACTGACGGAGAAAGGGCAGGCACAGCTGAATTTGTACAAGATCGAGTGGAAGAATTATTCCACCAAGATAGGCAGTATGTTTGAGGACGTTGGCAGAAATGCGGACAGCGGCCACATGAGGGAGGAGAATTAACAGGTATGGACAGAGCGCAGTTTATGAAACAGCTAGAGAGGCTGCTGTCTGATATTTCGGAAGCAGAAAAGCAGGAGGCGCTGGCTTACTACAACAGTTATTTTGATGAAGCCGGTCCTGAGAATGAGGCTTCCGTGATCAGAGAGCTTGGAAGCCCCGGAAAAGTGGCTGCCATAATAAAGGCAGACCTTGACGAAAGCAATGAAGAATATGCACAGTATACAGAGAATGGATATGAGGACTTGAGGGAAAACAAGGCTTCTTATATGCCGGAGATTCGCCAAAGAGATGGGAAACATGCAGGAAAAACAGATCGTATCCACAGGGGATATCGCCCGAAAGAGAAGGGAAGCAACAGCAGGTTTATCCTGATCCTAATTGCCCTGGTATTTCTTTCCCCATTTATCATTACAGCAGCTAGTGGCGTATTCAGTATTTTACTGGTGGTGATCTTGTTTCCGTTTTTGGCGATTTTTGTATCCGGAGTTGTGGCGTTCGCATTTATCGTAGCAGCTTGCGCCTGCATTAGTGTGGGTGTTGGAATTTTGGTTACCAATACAGCTGTGGGACTTCTGGTAATGGGAATCGGCTGTCTTTTGTTTGCATCAGGAATTCTGTTCTGCATTTTAACAGGATGGCTGGGCTCCACAATTTTCCCATGGATCCTTCGCAAGGTGACAGACTTTTTCCAGAAAATCGTGTATCGGAATAAGAAGGAGGAGCAGGCATGAAAAAAGGAACAAAGGGAATGCTGATTGCAGCAGGTGCTTTCGCAGTGGCAGGAATTGGTTTCTGTATCGGTGGAATTTCTGTAGCAGCAGTGGAAACAGGCGGAAATGTGTTTGATCAGGCTGGACAGCTGCTTCAGGATAATGATTATCCGCTGGCTGGTCTGATCCATTTGGGAAACGCCCAATATCATTCTTCTGACATAGATTGGGATGCTTTAGATGGAAATACTGTGGATATGGATTTTGCCAGTGATCTGGAAATCAGTTTGAAGTATGATGAGCTCCTTATCCAGGAATACGATGGTGACAAGATTCGGGTAAATGTGGCAAATGATGCGAAGAACGATGTAGTGGTTAAGGAAACTTCCGGGAAAATCACGATTACAGATACCCGCAGTGGAAATGTAAAAAAGAAGAAACAGATAAAAGTCATTGTTCCTTCCGGGAAAGACTTTGATACGGTAAGCCTGGGTGTTGACATGGGTACTATTGATCTGGAGTGCGATTTAAAAGTACAGGAGCTTTCGGTGGAAGTTGGCGCTGGAGAATTTAGCGGTTATGGAAATATCACAGCAGCGTATTGTGATCTTCAGGTTGGCGCCGGAACCATCGACATTGATCAGCTTGATATTCAGAAACTGAATGCGGACTGCGGTGCTGGTGAAATTGACATGGTAGTAACTGGAAAAGAGAAGGACTATAATTACGATCTTTCCTGTGGTATGGGTGAGATTAATTTGGAGGATTCTGAGTACAGTGGAATTGGCATTGAGAAAAACATTTCCAATGAAGGTGCCAGAAAAGATATGGTGCTGGAATGCGGAATGGGCGAGATTGATGTGGAGTTTACTGGGGAAAGCTAAATCTTGCAGAAAGCTCTTTTCAGACACGCTCTGGTGTAAAGTTATGTAATGGATAAAAAATAAGACAGAAATGTCAGATCGGAGGAATTAATTATGAGCAATAAGCGTTTATACAAATCAACCGTAAATTGTATGCTGTGCGGTGTGTGCGGAGGAATTGCCGAGTATTTCGATATTGACCCAACCCTGGTCCGCCTGGCCTGGGTAATCCTGACCTGCTTCGGCGGCGCAGGAATCTGGGCATATATTATTGCAGCGATTATTATTCCGAAAGCATAAGAAGAATTGCACAAGATCCACTGCCTGCGAAAACTTAGCTGCGGGGGGCCGAGCTGCTTAGTTGTAGTTGACAGTCAGCTTGGCAGAATATTGCGACGGTTCGCGTGGAATATGCCATGTCAAATTGCATCCACTTTGAATAAATGTATTATATTTTGTCCATACTCCCTATATACATCCAAACACTGTAAAAAGGAGCATAGACATATGAACAAAGACAAAGAAGTAGAAGCTTACAAATCCGGAAATCTTACCCCTGAAGAACAGACAAAATATGAAATTGCTCAGGAACTTGGCATTCTGGATAAAGTCTTAGAAGGGGGCTGGAAAAGCCTCTCCGCCAAAGAAACGGGCCGGATCGGTGGCATAATGGCGCGAAAGAAACCGAAAAAATAATAGTATATTATTTGCCCCTGCAACTTGCCATCAGGCTAGAGCGTGTTTGAAAAAGGCTCTAGGAGGGGCGGGAAAAAGGGGGACGCGTAAGCGTCTCCTTTTCAGAAAAAAATGGAGGAAAATTATGCGTATCCTGATAGCAGAAGACGAGGTAGAAATTGCCCGGGCACTGAAGGTTTTGCTGGAAAAAAACAAGTCCTGCAGGACAGTTTAAGAGAAAATATTCAAACTGTCATTTTAAAATATATAAAAATTGGATATTTATAACGGTACAGTATTCCTGTATGCTTTCAGACAAATAAAAGGCAGTTGAAGAAATGGAGATCTGTTAAAACAGTGCCACACAATTTTTCTGCACAATACATACAGGAGGAAATCAAAATGAGCCAGGAAAGATATGCATTAAATAAACAGCTTGCACAGATGTTAAAAGGTGGAGTGATCATGGACGTTACCACTCCGGAACAGGCAAAAATCGCAGAGGAGGCAGGTGCCTGTGCGGTTATGGCGCTGGAGAGGATTCCGGCAGATATTCGTGCAGCAGGTGGTGTTTCCAGGATGAGCGACCCAAAAATGATCAAAGGAATCCAGGAGGCAGTCTCCATTCCGGTTATGGCGAAATGTCGTATCGGACATTTTGTAGAAGCGCAGATTCTGGAAGCAATTGAGATTGATTATATTGATGAGAGCGAGGTGCTTTCCCCGGCAGATGATGTTTACCATATTGACAAGCGTCAGTTTAAAGTGCCATTTGTATGCGGAGCCAAAGATTTAGGGGAAGCTTTAAGGCGAATCGCAGAAGGTGCTTCCATGATTCGTACAAAAGGCGAACCAGGAACCGGCGATGTGGTACAGGCGGTGCGCCACATGCGCATGATGAACAGCGAAATCGGGAAAGTGGTTTCCATGCGTGAGGATGAGCTTTTTGAAGAAGCAAAGAACCTGCGTGTGCCATATGAGCTGGTTGAGTATGTACACAAAAACGGAAGACTTCCAGTGGTAAACTTTGCAGCAGGCGGTGTTGCGACTCCTGCAGATGCGGCCCTTATGATGCAGCTTGGCGCAGAAGGTGTGTTTGTGGGCTCTGGTATTTTCAAATCCGGTGATCCGAAGAAGCGTGCAGCAGCTATTGTAAAAGCGGTCACCAACTATCAGGATTCCAAAACGCTTGCAGAGCTTTCCGAAGACCTTGGTGAAGCTATGGTCGGAATCAATGAGCAGGAAATCCAGCTTCTGATGGCAGAGAGGGGCAAATAAGATGAAAATCGGAATCCTTGCTGTGCAGGGAGCTTTTGCAGAACATAAGAGCAAACTGGAAAAACTGGGTGCTCGGTGCGTGGAGTTGCGGAAAAAAGAAGACCTGGATGGAGGTTTTGACGGACTGGTTTTGCCAGGCGGTGAGAGTACGGTACAGGGAAAACTCCTTCGGGAGCTGGAAATGTTTGAGCCTTTGAAAGAGAAAATCCAGGCTGGAATGCCAGTGCTTGCCACTTGTGCGGGGGTGATCCTTCTGGCTGACCACCTCTCTAATGACGGGCATGTGTATTTCGGAACCATGCCTGTGACAGTAAAAAGAAATGCCTACGGCAGACAGCTTGGCAGTTTTCACACCATCAGGGAAATGAAAGGAATCGGTCAGGTTCCCATGACATTCATTCGTGCCCCTTATATTGAGAAATGCGGAGAAGGCGCAGAAGTACTGGCTGAGGTGGATGGAAATATTGTAGCTGTAAAGTATAAAGAGCAGTATGGACTGGCATTTCATCCGGAACTGGATGAGGATGACAGGATACATGAGGCGTTTCTGAATAGTGTAAAGAAATATGCAAAGAAAAATTCCCCAAATACCTGGCTATAGAATGAACCTATAACCAGATATTATTTTTACATATTAGACAGATAATCCCCAGTATGTTACTATGCATTCATCAACAAAAACAAAGCAACAGCAAAGAAAAACATCAAAAACAATAACAAAACTAACATTAACAAAAAATGATGAAAAATAGTAAACATACGGAGGAAAGAAAAATGGCAGATATCAGAGATTCTAAAAACTGGGGATTTGAAACAAAACAGTTACACATTGGACAGGAGAAAGCAGATCCAGTAACAGATGCAAGAGCTGTTCCAATCTACGCTTCTACATCTTATGTATTCCATAACTCACAGCATGCAGCTGACCGTTTCGGACTTCGCGATGCCGGAAATATTTATGGAAGACTTACCAACCCTACAGAGGATGTTTTCGAGCAGAGAATTGCTGCTCTTGAAGGCGGAGTTGCAGCGCTTGCAGTTGCTTCCGGTGCAGCAGCTATCAATTATACATTCCAGGCACTTGCAAAAACAGGTGAGCACATTGTAGCTTCCAAGACCATCTACGGCGGAACATACAACCTTCTGGCACATACTCTTCCGCAGACCAGCGGCATCACCGCAACATTTGTAGATCCGGATGCAGAAGGCTCTTTCGAAGCTGCAATCCAGGAAAACACAAAAGCAATCTTTATTGAGACCCTTGGAAATCCGAACTCCAACCTGATTGATATTGAAGAAGTTGCAAAAATTGCGCACAAACATAACATTCCTCTTGTAGTTGATTCTACATTTGCAACTCCTTACCTGGTTCGCCCGATTGAGTATGGTGCAGATATCGTCGTTCATTCCGCAACCAAATTCATCGGAGGCCATGGAACTGCAATCGGTGGAGTAATCGTAGACAGCGGTAACTTTGACTGGAAGGCATCTGGCAAATTTCCATGGATTTCTGAGCCGAACCCAAGCTATCATGGAATTTCCTTTGCAGAGGCAACCGCTCCGGCAGCATTTGTAACTTACATTCGTGCAATTATCCTTCGTGATACAGGAGCTACCCTTTCTCCATTCCATGCATTTTTGTTCTTACAGGGACTGGAAACTCTTTCCTTAAGAGTGGAGCGTCACGTAAGCAACGCCCTGAAAATCGTAGATTACCTGTCTAAACATCCACAGGTAGAAGCTGTTCATCATCCGTCACTGGAGAGTGAGCCAAGCCATTATCTTTATAAGAAATACCTTCCAAACGGCGGCGGTTCCATCTTTACATTTGAAATCAAGGGGGATGCACAGACCGCTCAGAAATTTATTGATAACCTTGCAATCTTCTCACTGCTTGCAAATGTTGCAGATGTAAAATCCCTTGTGATCCATCCTGCAACAACCACACACAGCCAGTGCACAGAGGAAGAGCTTCTTGACCAGGGAATCAAACCAAACACAATCCGTCTTTCCATCGGTATTGAGAAAGTGGAAGACCTGATCGCGGCTCTGGACGCAGCATTCGAGGCAGTAAAGTAATTAAAAAATAAATTCATTTCTGTAAAAGGTACTGTATTTCCTGAAATGGGAGATATGGTACCTTTTTTAGGCTACAACAGTCGAATTCGGCAAAATATATTGCAAAGTGGGGCGTGCAGATTGCGGGAATGATTTTTCAGACAGGCTCTGGCGCCTGCGGAATGATTACAGATTATCATAAAAATGTTTGTATTATTTATTCTTCTTTTTATACTTTATTAACATTTTATGTGCAGAATTGTCAAAATCTGTAGACAGAATTGTGCAAAATATGGTAAAATATTGACGTATTAGGGGAAAAGGGAAGGCAGTGATTTTGTGTGATAGATATCTCTAATCTTGACAGCCATATATTTGATGCTCTGTCTCAGACTTCAGATAATATGTACATTTATATAGCAGACCTGGAACGCGATTTTTCCAGATGGTCTAAGCCAAGTGTGGATTACTTCAATCTGCCAGGAGAATTTATAGAGAATACGTCGAAGGAATGGGTACAGCATATTCATCCTGCAGACCAGCATATTTTTCTGGAGGATATCGGCCGTATTTTTGAGGGGAAAAGCAACCGGCATAATTGTGAATACCGGGCTTTAAATAAATATGGGAAATATGTATGGGTAAGGTGCCAGGGAATTGTGGAGCGGAATGCGGATGGAAGCCTTGGCCTTTTTGTTGGCACGATGATGAATCTTGGTGTGAATGCCAAGTTTGACCAGCCCACTGGTTTATATACGTTTCATGAGCTGAAGAAGCAGCTTCCGGCATTTATCAGTCATGGAATGGAAGGTGCTGTTCTTCTTTTTGATGTGGACAGACTTCAGAGAATCAATGATATTCTTGGGTATCTGGTAGGAGATGAGGTTCTGCAACGTCTGGGACAGAAATGTCAGAGCCTGGAGGGCGTTATTTCTTATCGAGGACCAGGAGGTAAATTCTATTGTATTACCACTGAGAAATCCGAGAATGCACTTGACCGGATCTACAAGGAAATGCAGAAGTTTTCAGTGGAAGTCCCCAGGGAGATGAATCTGGAGATCCAGTTGACAATTTCCTGCGGAGTGGCCTTTTTTCCACAGGATGCAGAGGATTTCGAGACTTTGCATGCAAATGTGGAATACGCCCTTGAGCAGGCAAAGAAAGTGGGACGTGGCAGCATTGCGCAGTTTTCCGGACAAATGCACAGAAAAACGGTGGAGAAATTCCGACTGCAGGAAGTGCTCCGTGAGTCTGTTGCCAATAATTGCAGAGGGTTTGCACTGGTATATCAGCCTCTGGTGAACGGAGAGACTCAGGATGTTTATGGTGCTGAGACTCTGATGCGTTTTTATCTGCCGGATGGAACCCTGGTTTCCCCAATGGAATTTATTCCGATCCTGGAGGAAGACGGAACCATCCGACAGGTGGGAGAGTGGCTTTTGAATAAGGCACTTGCCCAGGCGGCACTGTGGCGCATGGAGAATCCTGATTTTGTAATTTCCGTGAATGTTTCTTATATCCAGATACTTCAGGAAGGCTTCAGAGAAATGGTGACACGGATCGTGGAAAAATCCGGCACACCGGAGAAGCAGCTGATCCTGGAGCTTACAGAGAGCTGTAAGGTATCGGATCCCAACGGTCTTCGGGATGATTTTGAATATTTTAAAAATATGGGGATCAATATGGCACTGGATGATTTCGGCACGGAGTACTCTTCCATTGCATTGCTTCGCAAGCTGAAACCGCAGTGGATCAAGATTGATCATACTTTTGTCAGTTCCATTCAGGATGATGAGATGGATCAGGCGATTCTGGAATATATTATGAATCTGAGTAAGCAGACCAGAATAAAGGTTTGTGTGGAAGGTGTGGAGAATGAGGAAATCCTTTCCGTTGTCCAGACTTATAAGCCGGAATTGCTTCAGGGATACTATTATTCCAGACCCTGTTCGGCGGAGGAATTTTCAAAGAAATATTTCAATGGGAAACATAAGACAGGCAGCTACGGTTGTCTGAAAAAATAATTCTGATAAGTGCTTTTTTATACGCTCTAAGGGAAATACTAGTACATCGTTTTCGAAATAACTATACCACTCACTTGTCTGTGAATCCGATTGCACAGGTATAAAAGCCTCGGCGTAGCCCGCTACGCCTACGTTTTTATACCTGCACACTCGAATCCACATCCTACGTGATTGGTATAGTTATTTACGAAGCGATGTACTAGTCTTTCGTCTATTGCAAGTGACCCCGATACAGATCGGTATAGCTTTAAACTGGAATTTGATCATTACATTAAAGGGCAGACCTGCTATGGTTTAGATAAGCTAATCCTGAATAATAATTATGCAGACGCTACCAATATGAAAGAAGCTGTAGAGGACAGTTTTATGCTGCGCAATTATGGCACAGAAGATGGAAATGAAGCATTACAAAAAACAGAGTCAGGTGGTGTATAATAAGAAAAACGGAGTTGAAAAGCCATGGTTAATCCGTTATAATTTTCATATATAAATACATGAAAAAAGTGTTTTTTCAGAAAATTGTATGTTGCTGGTCATGGGGTGGACAGCAACGACTATATGAAGGGGGATTTTTCTATGACGAAAATGAAGAAGATTTGCATACCTGTTCTTGCAGCTGCAGCCCTTGCATTTTCAGTTCCCGGAACTACGCAGGAGGCAGAGGCTTCCTGTAATACTTACCGTGTGAATGTTGTTACTGGATATCTGGCTCTGCGGACAGATACATCCTATAATAGCGGTAATGAGATCGGAGAACTTTACAGTGGTGATCTGGTGGAGGTACTGGATTATACTGGCGCCACTGGTTACTGGTATGTATACTCTCCTAAGTATGACGATTTCGGATATGTGAATAATGATTATCTGGATTCTGTGACATCTTCCGTATCTTCCTATAATACAATGTGGACCGTAAGCGTTTCCACCGGATATCTGGCTCTTCGCAATGCACCGGAATATGATGCATCTAATGAAATCGGTGAGCTCTATTCGGGAGATACCGTCTGGGTTTCCGACAGTAGCAATTCTCAGTACTGGTATGTGTATTCCCCGAAACTGGACGGCTATGGATATGTGAACCAGGAGTACCTGTACAGAGAAGAGGGACTGGATACAGATTCCAGCTATTTTGGCGAAGTAAGAACGGTCAGTGTAGCCAAGGGCTATCTGGCACTTCGCAATATGAAGGCATATGATGCTTCCAATGAAATCGGGGAATTATATTCCGGCGATACCGTACAGCTTCTGGACACAAGTGATTCCCAGTACTGGTATGTGTATTCCCCGAAATATGATACCAATGGATTTGTAAACAAAGATTATCTGGTGGGTGGAAATGCATATGCTACCTTGTATGTAAAAGTGCCTACCGGATATCTGGCTCTTCGATCCGCTATGGGATATGATGCGGCAAATGAGATTGGTGAACTGAATACCGGTGATACTGTGGTAGTAATTGATTCCAGTTCAGATAAATACTGGTATGTATATTCTCCACGCCTTATGAAATACGGATATGCAGATTGTAATTATATATTCTGCAATTGATGAGCAGGAAAGAAAAACAGCCTCTGACTTTTTTACTGGGAAAGTCAGAGGCTGTTTTTGAAATAACTATAATTTTTATAACTGCACACTTGAATTCATATCCTACGCGATTGGTATAGTTGTTACTGTTTACTCCGTGACCAGTAACGTATAGTTATCTTTATAGAAATTTCATACTTTCTCTGATTGAACAAAAAAACCTGCAATGCTATACTAAAATTAAAATATATTTGAAAAACAGGAGTGTGATAAATTGCAGGGTACCACAGAAAACTATATTCACCTTGAAAAGGTTTCTAAGATTTATGGAACGAAAGAAGTAAAAATAATCGCAGTAGATGAGATCAGCTTTAACATAGCTAAAGGCGAGTTTGCCGTGATCGTAGGGCCCAGTGGTGCTGGCAAGACTACGGTTCTGAATATTCTGGGCGGAATGGATACTGCCACCAGCGGTCAGATCTGGGTAGATGGAAGGAATATAGCGAAATACAATAACCGCCAGCTCACCAGCTACCGCAGGGATGATATTGGATTTGTTTTTCAGTTTTATAATCTGGTTCCCAATCTGACAGCCTTGGAAAACGTAGAACTGGCAGGACAGATCTGTAAGAACCCCATGGATCCGAAAACTGTTTTGGAAGAGGTGGGGCTGAAAGACAGACTTGGAAATTTTCCTGCCCAGTTATCAGGCGGTGAACAGCAGAGAGTTTCCATTGCAAGAGCTCTTGCCAAGAATCCGAAGATGCTCCTTTGCGATGAGCCAACAGGCGCTCTGGATTACCAGACTGGTAAGGCGATTCTCAAGCTTTTACAGGATATGTGCCGCCAGAAGGGGATGACAGTAGTGGTTATCACTCATAACTCTGCATTGACGCCTATGGCAGATCGCGTGATTAAAATAAAAAACGGCAAGGTGGCACAGATGACTTTGAATGCCCACCCAACCCCGGTAGAAGAAATTGAGTGGTAGGTGAGAGATGAAAGCATTAAGAAAAGAATTCTGGATGGAGATCCGAAAAAGCAAATCCAGGTTTATCTCCATTCTTCTGATCGTGGCTCTTGGAGTGGCCTTCTTTTCCGGTATTCAGGCTTCCTCGCCGGATATGCGCTATTCCGGAGATGCCTATTATGACGAAAGCAGCCTGATGGATATCAAGGTTGTGGGCACAATGGGCCTGACATCTGATGATGTTTCTTCCATAGAAAGTATAGATAGCATCGAGTCCGCAGAAGGTGCCTGGTCTACCGATGTGATGTGCGGGGAAGGCCAGAAGCAGAAGGTTCTTCACATTGAATCCATAAATGACACAGTGAATAAACTGGATGTGCAGGAGGGACGCCTTCCGGAAAAAAGTGGAGAGATTTTTCTGGATAGCACATTTGCTTCTTCCAATGAATATAAGGTAGGAGATAAGGTGGCTTTGCGTGAAGAAGGAGATTCCCCCGTTCTTGTGACCACAGAATATACGGTAGTGGGAACTGGAAGAAGTCCTCTTTATATTTCCTTTAATAGAGGAAATACCACCCTTGGAACTGGTGAAGTCAATGGATTTGGATATGTGCTCCCAGAAGATTTTGACCAGGAAATTTATACGCAGATTTATGTGACCGTTCATGGGGCAAAGGGTCTTACAAGTTATACAGACGGTTATGAGAATCTGATCGCCAAGATCAAAGACCGTGTTGAAAACATAGCAGATGATCGCTGTCAGATCCGCCTTGCAGCTGTGAAGGCGGATGCACAGGAGGAAATCAATGATGCCCAGAAGAAGTTGGACGATGGGAAAAAAGAGGCAGATGAAAAGCTTGCTGACGCAAAAGAAGAGCTGGATAAAGGTGAAAAGGATTTAGAAGACGGCAGGAAAGAGTATGAAGATGGAAAATCCCAGTTAGAAGACGCAAAAACAGAGCTTGCCGATGGAAAAAAACAGCTGGAAGATGCGAAGACAGAGCTTACTGATGGGAAAAACCAGTTAGAAGATGCAAAAGCGCAGCTTGCTGATGGAAAAAGTCAGCTGGAATCTGCCAGGAGTCAGCTTTCCTCCAGCAAAAGCCAGCTTGACACTGCCAGAAGCCAGCTGGATGATGGATGGAGTCAGGTAAATGCAGCAAAAGCCCAGCTTGCTGACGGACAGGCTCAGCTTGATTCCGCGCAGAAGCAGGTAACCAGTGGTCTGGCAGAATTAGAGGAAAATCAGAAGACTTTAGATGAAAATAAAGCGAAACTTGCAGATGGAAAAGCCCAGATTGAGGCAGGCGAGCAGCAGTTAGAAGCCGCAAAGCAGACTTTGACAACAAAGCAAAGTGAACTGGATCAGTCAAAAGCGGAGATCATTGCCGGACAGCAGCAGATCGAAAGTACCAGAACCCAGTTAAATGCCCAGAAGCAGCAGATTACAGATGGACTTTCCCAGGTATCAGCAGGAGAAGCACAGCTTCAGGATGGAATAAGTGCTTTGGAAAGTGCAAAAGCTCAGCTGACGGAGCTGCAGAGTCAGCTTGAGATAGTACGCGCAAGTTACAACGCAGCACTGGAAAATCCGGATGCTTCCCAGGAGGAAATAGATATTCTGGCAGCTCAGGTGTCTGCACTGGAAGAACAGGAGGCGGCGGTAAGCCAGCAGATTCAGGCAAGTGAAGCGCAGATTGAGAGTCAGCGGCAGCAGCTTGCAGCGACCAGAAGTGAGTTGGAAAGCGGGCTTGCAGCAGTCGAGAATGGACTTTCCCAGCTTTCTCAGAAAGAAAGCGAGCTGAATGCTGGACGGGAACAGATAACAGCAGGTCAGGCAGAGATTGACGCCGGATGGATTCAGATTCAGGAACAGGAGAATACTCTTGCTGCTTCGAAAGCTGAGATAGAGGCAGGGGAACAGGAACTGGAAAAAGGTCAGAAGCAGTTAAAGGCAGCAAAGAAAAAACTGAATAAAGCCCAGAAAGAAATTGATTCCAATGCAGAGACTCTGGCAGCAGGACAGGCGGAACTGGATGCCAATGTGGCAAAGCTGAATGACAGCGAAGCGCAGTATGCTTCCGGCCTGGAACAGTATAATTCCGGTGCCCGGCAAATTGCGGAAAATGAGGCAAAGCTTACTTCCGGTGAACAGGAGATTGCAGAAAATGAGGCAAAACTTGCCGATGGTGAGAAAGAAATTGCAGACAATGAGAAGAAGCTTGCAGACGGTGAAAAAGAGATTACAGACAATGAGAAAAAGCTTCAGGATGCGGCTAAAGACTTGAAAAAAGGTGAGAAAGACCTTGCAGATGGAAAGAAAGAGTACGAAGACGCCAAAAAAGATGCGGAGGATGAGATTGCCGAGAATCAGCAAAAGCTGAATGATGCGAAAAAGGAACTGGAAGATCTGGAAATGCCGGAGTGGATGGTCACAGATAGGGAGGATCTTCCGGAATATACGGATTACGGTGATAATGCAGACCGTCTTCGAAACATCGGTCAGGTTTTCCCGGTCATCTTTTTCCTGGTAGCGGCATTGATCAGTCTTACCACTATGACTCGTATGGTGGAGGAGCAGCGAACCCAGATCGGTACCTTGAAGGCATTGGGATATAAGAAGTCTGCTATTGCAGCAAAATATATCTGTTATGCATTTTTTGCAACTCTTCTTGGCAGTGTGCTGGGAATGCTGATCGGAGAGAAAATCATTCCATACATTATTATAACTGCTTATGGAATTATGTATCATAACGTGGCAAATACCATTTCCATTGATTATCAGCCTGGCTTCGCACTGATCGCTTCCGCAGCCTCTGTTGTATGTACAGTTGGAGCGACTCTTTTTGCAAGTGGAAAGGAGCTGCAGGAGACACCGGCCTCTCTTATGCGCCCACCGGCTCCGAAAGAGGGCAAGCGGGTATTGCTGGAGCGGCTCACATTTATATGGAAGCATTTAAGCTTTTCCTGGAAGTCCACAATTCGAAATCTTTTCCGTTACAAGAAGCGCCTGATCATGACGGTCTTTGGAATTGCAGGAAGCATGGGACTGATGCTGGTTGGCTTTGGGATTCAGGATTCCATCAGTGATATTGCCGCTATTCAGTACCGGGAGCTTCAGCATTATGACGGAATGGTGATTGAGGACAGCGATGCTACAGAGGAAGAACATGCAGAGCTGTTTGAATACATGAAGGAAAATGAGCAAATCGCCCATTGCAATCGGGTACAGATGACGAAGATCAGTGCTCCGAAAGGCAGCTCCAACATCAGTATTTATCTGTTTGTGCCAGAGAGCCTGAGTGAGTTTGCAAAGGATGTAACCTTAAAGAACCGTATTACCGGGGAAACATATGAGCTTACCGACGAAGGTGCTGCTATTTCCGAGAAAACAGCATCCCTGCTGGGATTAAAGGTGGGAGATATGATTCCCCTAAAAAAGGGAGATAAGGAATATAAGGTGAGGGTGGCTGTGATCACAGAGAATTATATGAGCCATTACCTTTATATGACGCCCAGGGTTTATGAG